>CALMDO010000287.1 GCA_937862805.1 uncultured Bacteroidota bacterium | reverse complement strand
CATTACCAGTACTGTCAACTTTAATAATCAAGGGTCGCAGATATTTTGGTTCCACCGTACCGGAATCGGGATAATAACAATAACCGTTTATCAAATAACGATAATCCGCGGTGACCATCATGTGTTCTCCGGCCGCACCAGAAAACAATGTATCACTAAGGGCATATTGCTGTTGCCAAAGAAGGTCCCCATAGGGGTCCAGCCTGAACAAATGAATATGATCGTTCGCGTATAAATCTCCCGTTCTATATATGTATGCAATATAACCACCGGGGATCGGGTAGATCGAATTGGTATAATCAAAAGTGTCAGGCGTAGATGTATATATTCTGCACCATTCTGACTCTCCGCATGAATTCAGTTTCATAATGAATGGATCTCCCCAGGAATCATATTTATGAGTTGTTCCGGCAACGATGAATCCCCCATCAGTTGTTTGGTTGACATCAAAAATGCCTGATCCGTCAAAATTTTCACCGAAAGCTTTATACCATAACATTTCACCATTGATCCCTGTTTTCATTAATAATCCATTTATTGGAAGACCATCCGGTGTAAGATATCTTGCTCCGATCAGATATCCATGATCATAGTATTCAATAACAGAATATGGACATGTGCCTAAATCGGAAAGGTAAGCTTTGGGCCATACCTGGCAAAATATATATGGCCCGAAGGATAAAAAGAGTATAATTGATAGAGTGAGTTTTTGCATTTTAACGGTAAAAAAAAGGATGATGGATTATTTGTTCATTCCCCATCCTGATAAATACAACTTATTTAATAACAGCTAATTTCACGCTATCCAAACGCTTGCCTTCGGCCTCTAAAGTCAGTAAATAGAATCCCGTTTTCAGAGTTCCCGTTGGGAATATAACCTGGTTTTGTTTACCCGTAAAGGCATAAGATTGAATTGTTTTCCCGTTTCCGTCGTACAAATTGATCAATCCCCGCCCCTTAAATTTATCCAACTTAATTTTAACCACGAAGTAATCCTGAGCAGGATTGGGATAGACGGTTAATATTGAAGCATCGCCAGACTCCTTAACCCCTCTGAATTTCGTCTTTTTAGCCTCTTTCAAACTGGTATCTGGCAATATAACCGGTTCCTGGAAGGTGATCTTTCCGGCAGCAATCAGGAGGTTCCTGGCATAAACGCCTGGAAGGCCGCAATTTAAGTTGGCAATGGATTGCAGGGACGAAACCGTGGCGCTGTCGATTCTGAAAACACCCAAGGAACGATTTTTCAAAAGATACCTGATTTTGTTTTAAAATTACTAAAGTTTTTTAATGGCGCAACATCGAAACAATAATTTTTAAAATTTACATTACAAAGTTTTAATAAAAATAACACATTCGTTGATTGACAATAGATTTACTACGTAAAACGTTTTCTTTGATTGAGCCATTTCTCCAAAAGCATTCTCAACCCAAACAAGTCATAGATTTCGAGGATGGCTGATTGCTAATGATGATACACCGTTGAGAGGAAAAAAGGGTTCTGGTTTGCGGTTTTCAGAGTTAATTCACCTCAACCCCCGACCCCTTCTCCTGAAGGAGAAGGGGAGTTGCGGGATGCCATACTTTCTATGTGTTTCACTATTTCACATAAAACCTGGTCGAGCTGATTGAATACTTGTTCGTTCCTGAACCTGATCACGCTTATTCCAAACCTGTTGAGTTCCGCAGTTCGGTTCAGGTCTTGTTCGCTTGTTCTCTCCTGGTCATGAATCCCTCCGTCAACTTCAATGATCAATCTTTTTTCATGACAGTAAAAATCGCCAATATACCGGAGAACCGGGTGTTGTCTCCGGAATTTCAAACCCTTGAGTTTCCGGTCTTTCAATTCATTCCACAGGATTTTTTCAGCTTCTGTCATGCCAGACCTCAAAACGCGGGCCTTTTCAAATATCCCTCCGTCAGCATTCAAATGAAGCAAATACTCCCGCCTCTTACCAATATAAACCATTCTATAAAAATACAAAAAAACGCTAACTCTGTCTCTCCCCTTCTCCTTGAGGAGAAGGGGCCGGGGGTTGAGGTGGATTAACGGAGAAGGGGTTGGGACTCGCGTACGATCAGACGAACATAAGGTTGATCATTGTTGACGAGCCGGTCATCCGTACTGTGTGTTCAGCTAAGGCACAGTCCCATTTCTTGTAACCCGGGAAGTTCTCCTAATCCTGCTAATATCCCTTTCGTTTTTTTACTCAGCTGCAGAGCAATATAAATCACTATTTTCAGTTAATTTTACACCGTTTGCAATCATCCCGAATGAACGACCCCAAGCTGCTCCTGATCCTTCTCTTTTTCTGGCCGGTTATCGTTCAGTCACAGACCCTCCAAACAATCAACGAAAACCAAAACCTCGTCCAGTTTTCAGGGATCACCATCACGGCCGACAGCCTCAACCCCGTTCCCTATACCCGCATCTTTGATAAAACCAGCCGGCGCGGCACCACCAGCGACGCATCCGGATATTTCTCCTTCGTCGCCCATATAAACGACACCATCCTCTTTACCGCCCTGGGTTTCAAAGCCGCTTCCTTTATCATCCCCGACACCATCACCAAACAAAGGTACTCCCTGATCCAACTGATGACCTCCGATACCCTGACCCTCACAGCCGCTTATATCTTTCCATGGCCTACCCTCGAAGAGTTCAAACGGGCCTTCATTGAAACCAAAATACCCGACGATGATATCGAAATCGCCCGAAAAAACCTGCTGGCCGCCGATATCCGTATGAAAGCCGAAAACTATCCCATGGATGCTACCATGAACTACAACAACTTCATCGAAAACCAAACCAGCAAATTATACTATTTCGGCCAACAACAACCCTTCCAGATTTTCAACCCCTTCGCCTGGGCGAAATTCATCAAGGCCTGGAAAGAAGGAAAATTCAAATCACAGGAGGAACGACTTAAATGACAAATCCGGTGAAAAAGACTTCCCTCCTGCTCTTCCTGCTTCTCATTACGGCCATGCCTTGCCTCCTGGCTCAACAACCCTCCGCCACCATCACCGGCGTGATCAGACTGTCGGGAACCAACCTGCCCCAGCAGTATGTAAATATCGCCGTTAAAGGAACTACCAACGGTACTACCACCGCGGCCGACGGCAGCTATGAACTGAAAATCCCTGCCAACAGCAAAAATACCATCCTCTTCTCCTTTATCGGATATGAAACCGACTCTGTTACACTTCTCCTCAAAACCGGTGAACATCAACAACTGAACCGTACCCTGCGATCGGTTTCCACCCAACTGGAATCCATTGAAGTGAAAGACCAACAGGTGAGAACCAGCTCCTTCAGCCGGCTTGATCCTAAAATCATAACTTTCATCCCAACCATCAATGCCAGTGTGGAAGACCTGATCAAAACCCTTCCCGGAGTCGTTTCCAGAAACGAAATGAGCTCCCAGTACTCCGTCAGGGGCGGCAATTTTGATGAAAACCTGGTATTTGTCAACGACATCGAGATCTACCGGCCCTTTCTCGTCAGATCGGGTCAACAGGAAGGACAAAGCTTCCTCAATCCCGACCTGATAGCAGGCATATCTTTTTCATCCGGAGGTTTCGACGCCCGCTACGGCGATAAAATGTCCTCGGTATTAGACATCCGTTATAAAAAACCTTCCACCTTCGCCGGCTCTTTCGATGTGAGCCTTTTAGGGGCTTCAGCTCATGTGGAAGGAGCCTTCGCAAAAAAATTCTCCTTCCTCCTGGGAGCAAGGTACAAAACCAATTCCTACCTGCTCAAATCGTTGGATACCAAAGGAAATTACAAGCCTCGCTTCTTTGATATCCAGGGCATGTTAAACTATGAAATCAACAAAAAATGGGAGCTGTCATTGTTAGGAGCCTATATCGATAATGCTTACAAACTGACCCCCGAAACACGCGAAACCAGCTTCGGGACGCTCGACGAAGCTTACAAAATAAAAATATATTTCGACGGAAGGGAACGCGATGCTTACCGCAACTGGCTGTCAGCCATCACACTAACCTGGAAACCTGTCAGTGAAATGCGGCTTAAATTCACAGCCTCAGCCTGGCAAACCCACGAAGCCGAAACCTATGACATCTTAGGGGAATACTGGCTTGGCAAACTGGAAACCTTACAAAGCAGCGGTGAAGCCGGACAAGTCACCGAAATATTAGGAGTCGGAGCCTACCTGCAACATGCCCGAAATTACTTAGACGGAACGGTTTTCAACATCGAACACCGCGGAACCTGGGATAAAAACAAAATCAACCTTGCCTGGGGCTTGAAATACCAGCATGACGCTTTCCGTTACGAGGTCAACGAATGGGAATTGCAGGATTCTGCCGGCTACTCGCTTCCCCGGCCACCCGACTCCCTGGGTTCTCCTTATCCTCCAATCGAAAACCTGGTTCTCTATAACGTCATCAAAAACAACAGCAACCTGAATACCAACAGGGTTGACCTTTTTGTTCAAAACACCTGGACTTTCAAAAACCAAGAAAATGATATTTCCTTAACTGTCGGACTGAGAGGCATTTACTACGATTACAACAACCAGTTCTGCCTGGATCCACGGGCCACCATCTCTCTGAAACCTCACTGGAAAAAAGACATTGTGTTCCGGCTGTCGGCCGGTGCTTACTCCCAACCACCCACCTTCCGTGAAATGACTGACCTGGAAGGGAGGCTGGTATCCGGACTGAAAGCCCAAACAGCGATTCATGCCGTTGCGGGCAGCGACCTCTATTTTCAGGTCTGGGATCGCCCCTTCAAATTTGTCACCGAGGTCTATTATAAGTACATTCAAAACCTGATACCCTACGAGATCGATAACATGAAGATCCGTTACTACGGTACCAACGATGCCCATGGTTATGCAACAGGCATCGATTTCCGGATCAACGGCGAATTTGTCAAAGGAGCCGAATCATGGGCCAGTCTCTCCCTGATGAAAACCGAAGAGTATTTTGAAGGTTCATGGATCCCCCGTCCTACCGACCAACGGTTGAGCGTGGCGATCTTTTTCCAGGATTACATTCCCAAATTCCCCACCTGGAAAGTCAATCTGACCCTGATCTATGGTACCGGCCTGCCCTTCGGTCCTCCCGACTCTCCACGCAAAGAGCAAACCCTCCGGATACCCCCTTACCGCAGGATTGATATCGGATTATCCAAACAAATCATCGGTGAAAACACCCGGTTCTCCGCTAAAAATCCCTTCCGCGTGTTCCGTTCCATGTGGATTACCCTCGAGGTCTTCAACCTCCTTCAGATCAACAATACCATCTCTTACCTGTGGGTGACAGATATCACAGGACGGGAATACGCAGTTCCCAATTACCTCACTCCCAGAATGTTTAATCTTAAGTTGATCGCTACTTTTTAGACTGGTGTCAACGTTTCACCACCTTGACGCGACAGTTTTCCACCTTCAACACGTAGAGCCCTGCTGGCAGATGGCTGATGTCAAGGCTTAACAGCGTTTCATCCGGTTGAACAGTGAATTGCCTGGATTCCAGTAACTGCCCTGTGGCAGAAAAGACTGTTATCTCCGAGACCTCGCTCGCGACTCCGGTAACCCGTACCACTACTTCTCCCTTCACCGGGTTGGGCCTTACTTCCAAGCGGACCTCTTCTGCGTTATCCTCCGGGTCTGTCACACAATCGCCCAGGTTTATCCGTACAGTATCAGAAACCGAAGGACAAGTTGAAACAGGATAAGCTGTAAGGATCAAATCTGCCCACCCTTTTGCCCTGTCTCCTTTCCCGAGCTGGTACCAGGCAAGAATGTTGTACCTGTTGTGGAAAAAACCATCCCCCATGGTGGACCATCTCACGTAGGAAGCATTTGATGCAGTGCCCTTCAGCCCAACCTGCAAGGAATCGATGCACCAGGTGGTATCATTACCAGCCGTAACATCAGGGGGATAAAATACTTCGATCAGCAACGTGTCGGAAAGGGTGCGGTTCTCATCACTCACCTTTACAACAAAACGGGTGGTCGTATCCACCAATACACGCGGATTTTGCAGGGCGGAATTGAAGCCAGGCGGGATGGATTGCCAGTTGAAAACGTATGGCCCATTTCCACCGTGGACTTCCGCATCAAGCTGAACCACCGCTTCACGACAAATCGCCGGGGTTGGCGAGAAAGCGTTGACCGAAAGAACATGAGAAAAAGTCAAAGCAACGATGCGTGTCTTCCAATCCATTACGGAGGTGGTGTCGTAATATTCCTGCGTGTACCAAAAGGTAGCCGGCGCTGCGGGATCGACCGCCATCGAGCTGTAATCACCCCATCGACCCTGACCACTCCATATCCCGGTTTGGGCCCCGCCACCCTCCACGATCCTCCTTTCTCCTATGGTCATCTGATCAGGCGGATCTGTCTTCATACGTCCTGTATAAGCGATGGAAGGATACAAGGCAGCTCCTCCCAGAGAATACCCAAGGGCCATGTTACCCGCGGTATCCATGGCGATGCTGCCCATCCAACGGTAGTTGGTATCCGGTGCATACGTGCCCTGCTGACAGAGCTCCCATTGACTGTTGGTCTGGCACAACTCATACCACCGGATTCCCGTTCTCCCGCCAACGGTTATGGTGTGGTTTGTTACCATGGAAGAATGGTCGGAAAATTTTCTGTACTGTAACCGGTACATCAGCCGGTCATCCAGGACAGATAGTTTTTGGAGGGTTTGCGGTTGCGGGATGCCTTCTGTATAATTTGCAAAAGGAGCTACCTCCACCCTGAACGGGTCACCCAACACTGAATTTTCCGGTATCTCCCAATTAACCTGCATCTCAATGATACCCAAATAATTATACTGGATATATACAAAATATTCCGGGGTTCCCGGTAAAGGGAAATCGCCGTCGCAGTCGGCAGGCAAAGGCGAGAAAATCTGGTTGTTGGAGGGTAATTGAAAGAGGATCATCCTTATATCCGGGGTTCCGTTCAGAAGCGCCTCCCGTTCCAAAGCAGCCAGACCGGTTCCTTTATAAGCCAGCGTACCACCCCTCAACCTGCTGTATGACATATAGATACCGTCATTCCAAATACCAAACTTCGGGTAATCAGGCAATTCATCGAAGGCTATCTCCCAGCGGTACCATGCCCCCAATGGATCAGGCGTTTGGGAAACCGCGATCAACTGGTAAAACGGGCCATAGGGAAAAAAGGGAAGGGCAAACTGGCTTACAAACCAACGGTCGGCCTGTTCATCATACAATACCACTCCGTCGCCTGTATTGGCGTTATGCGGCATGCCGTTCCATAATGTGCTGGTGTACAAAGGCCCTGCCAGGAGCGATCCTGATTTATCATAAACGGCGTAAGATCGGTTGACTATCTGGAAATAATGATCAGGTCCCACATCACCGTGTGGATCCGGAGGAACAACGCGGTTGATGTTGCGGATTCCTTCAAAATTTAAAAGAATCGAATCTCCTTCACCATAACCTCTCGCAGGAGGAAGGTCTGTATCAGGTAAAGAAGGCGGAACGCCAGCTTTTATGGAGGGGGCGTTAAAATAATTCGGAACAATACCGGTTTTCCACGACAGATCAACGACAGGTACTTTGGCCTTGTGCCATTGTGCCATGGGCGCCGAAAGATCGAAATAACCGGCCCGAAGGACAACGGGAGCCGGGTACTGCTGTGCTGGAAGTTGTTGCGTGAGACCTGACAGCAGAAAGAAAAGCATCAGCGATCTTCGCATCTAACAAAGTTACATTTTTTCGACACGAAAACCAACAGTAAATTCCTTCAAGCACCTTTCAGGGATTTACGATAATTGTTTTCAAGGCACTACCAACTCCCTGAATTCTCAAAACTTTCTGAACCGGTCCCCTGTTCCTTCTACCATTTTCCGTTCCCATTCCTTTCCGTAGCCAGGTTGGGATGGTTTACGGGGTACGCCCCGGTCATTGCCGTTGTCGAGCAGGCGGTGTCCGGCGGTTTGTTTGATATTACCATCCATGTATTTCATGAAAAGGTACTGGTAGAATTTTTTCCATTTTGCAACCAGTAAATCTCCGGTAAAGGAGGAATAATCGGTAAGATAATCTGCACATTGGGTCGGATTGTCACGATACAACAAACCGGCTCTGTAATCAACAATGGCTGTTTCAATCAAAAAGCGGTTTTCAAGTTCTTCCTGGTATTGTTCCACTTCCGGATGGATGGTGTTGTACCGTGTATAACCCCAATTGTTTACTTGGTTGAAAGTCCAGAAAGCGGATTGGTCTGACCATTGGATCATCGATCCGTTTCCCATGGCATAGCAGGATGGGACTTCCCTGACACCGCAATAGACGGGAAGGTACACGCACCCGTCGGTATCATCCACACCGAACCAGAAGATGCCTCCAACAGGGTCGGGAAGCCATGAACGCGACTGGGCCACGAAACTGTAACCCGTTTGTTGTGTGGCGATGGCCCTTTCATTCAGATAGGTGAGGCTGTCGATTTTAAATTCCATGGGCCTCCACCGGTAAGGATTTTGAAAAGGGCCGGCGCCCAGGTCATACCGCATATCGAGAGGAGTCCCTTCATAATGATCGCGCATCGCCGCCATCACGGCTTTCAGGCTGATCAGTGAATCGGGTTTGATCCATAAAGGCAATCTGTTGGAGACAAATCGGTTGGGATTGGGGCTGTGATCATTCATTTGCGGCTCACGGGTCAACACTCCTTTGGCATAATCCGTAAAAAGAGGATTGTCGCGGATTTCCCGGTTGATCTTCCTGAAAAACGACCATACGCGCGCATCGCAAAAACGGGCGCCGTCGAAGGTCAGTGGATTATAAACATCCGAAAAACTGAAGTCACTATCTTTCCCTACGTAAAAATTATGCAAACGAGCAAAACTAATGACATCGGGGGAGTGGTAAGTGGTTTGGGTGGTATCGCTCCAATCGTTTTTTTTATGAAAAGGAAAAGTAGTGATCCGGGCCTGGTTGGCGTGACCACTCACGTAACCGTCGGGAATTCTTCGTGCAACCCAGACGGCCCCCTTTTCATACTTCCCCTTCCCGATGATCTCCATGATCCATGCCTCTTTTGCATCGGAAATGGAAAAGGATTCACCGGAAGAGGCATAGCCATGCTTCTCTACCAGTTCTGTGATCACCCGGATTAACTCCCGGGCACTCTTCGCCCGTTGCAGTCCGATCTTCATCAGCGAACCGTAATCGAGAAAAGTACCGGGTTGATAGGCAAGAGAATCGAGCCCTCCGAAAGTGGTTTCCCCGATGGCTACCTGGTGTTCGTTCATGAATTGAACGACGGCATAAGTATGCGGTACTTCCGGGATCTGTCCCAGGAATTTACCGCTTTCGTAATGAAAGATGTCGCACAGATCGCCCGGTTTATGATCCGAGGCGGGAGTATACGCAATGGCACCGTAACGGGTATGTGAATCCGCGGCGTAAGTGATCATTACCGAGCCATCTTTACTTGCTCCTTTGGTCACGATCAGGTTGGTGCATGATAACGCGGGTATTGCAGTCAGGGTAAGGGATACCAGCAGGGAAACCGCCCAATCAATTCGTTTCATAAGTCAGGTTGGATAAAGGTTTGTCAGCCTGTAAAAAAGGCCTCCGATGCTTCTCGGAGGCCTTAATTCGATCCATGGTATCAGGCCAGTTCTTCCAATGACCGCCGTATAATTCCGACCGCATCGAGGATCTGTTCTTCGTTGATTACCAGCGGGGGAGCAAAGCGGATGATGTGATCGTGTGTCGGTTTTGCCAACAACCCGTTGTCACGCATCTTCAGGCAGACATCCCATGCTGTTTTTCCGTTGAAAGGTTTAATCACGGTAGCGTTCAGCAAACCTTTGCCGCGTATCAATTCAATCAGGGGTGAATGAATTTTCTCCAGTTGACCACGGAAGAGGATTCCCATTTTCTGTGCATTTTCAGCCAGTTTCTCATCGCGGATCACTTCCAGGGCGGCCATCGCTACTTTCGCAGCTATCGGGTTCCCCCCGAAAGTGGAACCATGCTCACCCGGCTTGATGGTCATCATGACAGGATCGTCGGCCAATACTGCCGAGATGGGACAAACCCCTCCGGAGAGCGCTTTGCCAAGGATCAGGACATCCGGTTTGACACCTTCCCAGTCGCAAGCCAGCAAACGGCCCGTCCGGGCGATGCCGGTTTGTACTTCGTCGGCAATGAAAAGCACATTTTTGGCTTTGCAAAGGTCATAGGCCTTTTTCAGATAACCCTCATCCGGAACAAACACCCCTGCTTCACCCTGGATGGGTTCTACCAGGAAACCCGCTACATGGGGATCTTCCAGGGCTTTTTCCAGAGCCGGAAGATCGTTGTATGGAATCGTGATGAATCCGGGGGTAAAGGGACCGAAATCATTCCTGGCGTCGGGGTCGGTTGACATGGAGATCACCGTGATGGTCCTTCCGTGGAAGTTGTTCTGGCAACAAATGATTTTTGCCTGGTTCTCAGGGATCCCTTTTACCTTATAGGCCCATTTACGGGTAAGCTTCAGGGCTGTTTCGTCTCCTTCTGCTCCTGTGTTCATCGGGAGGACCCGTTGATAGCCGAAAAATTCCGTGATGAATTTTTCATAGGATCCCAGAACATTGTTGTAAAAGGCACGGGAAGTCAGTTCCAAAGTCTGGGCCTGTTCGATCAGAGCCTTGACGATTTTGGGGTGACAATGACCCTGGTTGACTGCAGAATAGGCGGACAGAAAATCATAATATTTTTTCCCTTCCACATCCCACATAAAAACGCTTTGGCCTTTGGCCAGCACAACCGGTAAAGGATGATAATTATGGGCCCCGTACTTGTCCTCAAGTTCCATGGCCATCTGTGAGCTTTCTACTTTTATCATAAAAATGGTTTTAGAAGGTTTATTTTCTGACGACGAAGGATCCGGTATTCAGCAGACGGGAACCCTCTTTAACTTTCAGGTAGTACATGCCGTTGCTCAGGGAGTAAACCGGGATCAGGGTTTTCTGGCCTGTCAGGTCCATGGTGCAGACTAATTTGCCATTCACGTCAAAGATCTCGACAAAAGCATTTTCCACGCTGGTAGTCAGGTTGACTGTCAAGGTTTCTTTTGCGGGGTTGGGGAAAAGGTTCAATCCGGTTTCAGCCATCAGCGGTTGTTCAATGCCGGCAGGGTATTCGAGAGCAAGTTCATCCACATACATGGTGCTGCCAACCTGACCACGGCATTCTGTAAAATTGGAGAGGTTGAATCCTGCACTTGAGACGGTGAGGATGGTGATGGAGTCGGGTGTGAGGTTGCTGGAAGGAAAGACGTAATAAACGGGTACTTCAAAACGGGTGTAAGTCTCTACTTCATTTTTCATGATGATTCCACCCATGCCGATGGTATCGCGTTTCATGGTGGTAGTATTCCATTTTGACAGGAGGATGGCGGCAGCACATGAATCGCCGTTCACCGGAGAATATTTATAGTACCCTGTGAGTTTTGTCGGTTTCCATCCCGGACAAGCCCGTCCGAGAACAGCGCGGATACCGGCATTGTCGAGGGTAGCCGTACCCATCATCCCGGGAATGAAAATATCGTATGGATTCATTACTAAAACACCTGAAACCAGTTTGGCAGCATAATTTCCGGAGTATTTATCGTCGGTTTTATAAGCAGTAACCGGGCCGGGGCCGATGGGAGGAGGAATCGCGTTCAATGCGTTGAGGGTAGTAAGCCAATTGTCGGTCGGGCCGGTGCCCAAGTCATCATAATTAACACCAAGGGCCGGAATTGAAACATTGTACCAGTTTTCCATTCCGCCGTTGGGCAGTGCGGATTGAGTGTAGGCAGATGTGGCAATGATTGCCAGAG
>CALMDO010000286.1 GCA_937862805.1 uncultured Bacteroidota bacterium | reverse complement strand
GAATACCAGGGACAGAAATGTTCTGCCGCCTCAAGAATGTACGTTGCCAAGAGCCTGTGGCCGAAGATCAAATCGCTCATGGCCGACATGGCTGAAGACATCCGCATGGGAGATGTAGCCGATGCAAACAATTTTATGAATGCCGTTATCGACAAGGCTTCCTTTGACTCCATCCGCAACTACATCGAGTATGCAAGGCAATCATCAGACGCTCAAATTATTGCCGGCGGAGAATGCGATGATTCCAAAGGGTATTTTATAAGGCCCACGATCGTAGAAACCTCTTCCCCCCGGCACAAATTGATGGAGGAAGAGATTTTCGGGCCGGTCCTCACCGTTTATCCTTATGAAGACTCAAAACTGGATGAAACCCTTGACCTCTGTGATACCACCTCCCCTTATGGGCTTACAGGGGCAGTCTTTACTAAAGACCGGGTAGCTGCCTCAAAAATTTGTGAAAAACTTCAATATGCCGCAGGTAACTTTTATATCAACGACAAACCGACCGGAGCCATCGTAGGATTGCAACCTTTCGGGGGTTCACGGGCTTCGGGAACGAATGATAAAGCCGGAGGGGAATTCAACCTGGTGCGATGGATCAGCCCGCGTACCATCAAGGAAACCTTCGTCCCCCCGACACACTACAAATATCCCTACATGTCCGAATGAAGAACATGATAGCAGAAGAAACCTATCTTTTTCTCAAATCTCAAACTGAGAACCAATTTCAAACCCTTACGATAGCTGATGTCCGGATCGGTGTTCATCTTACCGCCGTGAGACTTTCCGATGGAAGTTTCGGAATCGCCAGCACCCTCGAAGATGACCAGAGAACTTGCCCGAAGTCGAAGCGGGATTTTGAAGATTTCTCCCCTTCGAAGATCCGGGGAAGGAAAATCTCCGGCTTATTTGAGATTCCAAAACAAACCAGCATTATCAAGACGTTAAGGGGTGCAACTTTGTGCGCCATCTCCTCTGCACTGATGGTTGAAAACCGTTATACGGTGTTGGACGACAAAGATCCATTCGACCTGATCGATCTTCGAAAAAAAAAGACGATTACCATGGTCGGAGCTTTTCAATCCTATATCCGGAAAATCACAGAAACCGGTAACAGGCTTTTTGTCCTTGAGTTCGACGAATCCGCACTATCCGCTGAACACAAAAAGTTATTTGTCCCGGCCAGGGATTATCAGTCAGTCATTCCACACTCCGATATTGTCATCATAACCGGGCTGACACTTGTCAATGATACGATCGACGAATTGCTGAACGCCATTCCCCCCGGCGTTTTCACCATCGTTACAGGCCCTTCTTGCAGTCAGTTGCCTGATATCCTGTTCCGGCATGGTGTCGATGCCATAGGGGCAACAAAGATAACCGATGGGGACCTGCTTTTTACCCTCGCCGCTGAAGGAGGTGCCGGATATCATCTTTTTAAATACTGTGCAAGGAAAATTTGCATCGTTAATGATTGCAAATGGTAATCACCTGATTATCTATGGCTTTTGATAAGATACAGCACGGTATTTCCGCTAAGAAATTTGCAGGAATTTAATACCTTTGTGGCCGATATGCACCAGCGTGCATGTCGAATTCAAAGAATCATTTAGTGAACGGGAAAAGTAACTTTCTGGCGAACTTATCTTTAAAAATTACTATGAATTCAAAAAGAACAAAAGAAGTCCTGAAGAAATTTGGAATTTCAGAAATCAATTGCGGTGTTTCTACAGGGACACAATGGATAGAAACAAAAGGGGAAACGACCGAATCCTGTTCACCCGTTGATGGAAGCTTGATCGCAAAAGTCAAGAATGCGACACTCGAAGACTATGAGTACATCATGAAAACCGCCCGTGAAGCCTTCCTTCAGTGGCGCGATGTTCCGGCGCCACAACGTGGAGAGATCGTCCGGCAGATTGGCATTGCCCTGAGGGAGGCAAAAAGCGACCTGGGTTACCTCGTGTCACTGGAGATGGGAAAGATTTACCGGGAAGGCATGGGTGAGGTGCAGGAGATGATCGACATCTGCGATTTTGCAGTGGGTCAATCGCGTCTTCTTAACGGGTTTACGATGCATTCAGAAAGGCGCGACCACAGAATGTACGATCAGTACCATTCCCTGGGAATCATCGGACTGATCACATCCTTCAATTTTCCGGTCGCCGTATGGGCATGGAATTCTATGCTTGCTGCTATCTGCGGTGATGTGGTCGTATGGAAGCCAAGCTCAAAAACCCCGTTATGCGCCATCGCAACCCAAAAAATCATCGGAGAGGTCTTGAGGCATAACAATCTGCCGGAAGGCATTTTCAGCCTGGTGACCGCAAAATCCTCCGTGTTGGGAGATAATTTCGTAGCCGATAAAAGGATTCCGCTCTTCTCGATCACCGGTTCCACCAGGGTCGGAAAGAAAGCCTCGGCCATCATCCACGAACGTCTCGGCAAATCGATCCTGGAACTGGGGGGAAACAACGCCGTGATCGTTTCGCAGCATGCTGATCTGAGCATGGCCATCTCCTCAACGGTGTTTGGTGCCGTTGGAACCTGCGGTCAACGGTGTACCTCAACGCGCCGGATCATTGTTCATAAAAAGGTTTATAATGAGGTAAAATACAACCTGATCAACGCATACGAACAAATCCGTGAAAAAATCGGCAATCCCCTTGATGAAAAAACCCTTGTAGGACCGCTGGTCGATAAAAGTGCTGTGAAAGCCTTTATCACCGCCATTGAAGAAGTTAAGAAAGAAGGCGGAAAAGTGCTCTTCGGCGGCACACTCCTGGAGGGAGGAAAATATGCATCGGGCAATTATGTTGTTCCGGCCCTGGTGGAAGCCTCCAATGACTACAAGATCGTACAGGAAGAGACCTTCGCCCCGATTCTTTACCTGATCAGATATGACGGTGATATTGAAGAAGCCATTGCCATCAACAACGCCGTCCCGCAAGGATTGTCATCCTCCCTCTTCACCCTGAACATGCGCGAAGCTGAAAAATTCCTCTCCAACGCCGGATCGGATTGCGGTATCGCCAATATCAACAGCGGAACTTCCGGCGCTGAGATCGGCGGAGCTTTTGGTGGCGAGAAAGATACCGGAAGCGGTCGCGAATCGGGGTCAGATTCATGGAAACAATACATGCGAAGACAAACCAACACGATCAACTACAGCGATGAACTGCCCCTGGCACAAGGGATCAAGTTCGAATTTTAATTTTAAGCCCGGGTACCTCAACAGAAAGAGAATCGATAAAACAGAATATAAATGTTCTCCGCACTGATCCTTGCAGCAGGTTTATCAGAGAGAATGGGGCGTCAGAAAGCGCTTCTTCCGTGGAATGAATCGACCACCTTCCTTGAAAAGCTTATCAACGAGTATGTTGAAGCAGGATGCAATCCGGTCGTTTGTACCGTCAATGAGCAGGTGTTTTCCCATTGTAAAAACCTCG
>CALMDO010000285.1 GCA_937862805.1 uncultured Bacteroidota bacterium | reverse complement strand
ATGCGAAGCTGATGCAACTCACCGGGAATCCCAAAGTCAGGTTCATGCACTGCCTTCCGGCCTTCCACAACAAGGACACCGAGGTGGGCCTTGAGATCTTTAAGAAATATGGTCTTGACGGATTGGAAGTTACCGAGGATGTCTTTGAATCGACAGCATCAATCGTTTTCGATGAAGCAGAAAACCGGCTTCACACCATTAAAGCGGTGATGGTCGCTACCTTGGGAGATTGACAGGGAGTACTTTCCCTTGTTCACACATGACGGTACGGGCGGGGTATTTGTCGAAAAACGTGTAATTGTGCGTTGCGACAACCACCGCCCGTCCTGTTTTGGAGATATCTGTAAGCAGACTGATGATGCCTTCCGAACTTTCGGGATCAAGATTTCCCGTGGGTTCATCCGCGAGGATCACTTCCGGATCATTCACCAATGCACGGGCTATAGCCACCCGTTGTTGTTCACCGCCCGATAATTGGTGGGGCATTTTAGCTCCTTTATTACCCAGGTTGACTTTAGCGAGGACTTCAAGCAATCGCTTCTGCATCTGGCGTTTGTCTTTCCAGCCGGTGGCACGCATCACGAAGAAGAGGTTTTCGTTCACCGAACGGTCCATCAATAATTGAAAATCCTGGAAGACGATGCCCAGTTTTCGACGGAGGAAAGGAACATCCCGCGTACGTAACATCTTGAGGTCGTATCCCACGACCCTGGCCGTGCCCGCACGGACAGGCAGTTCGGCATAAATGGTTTTCAGAAGACTGCTTTTACCGCTTCCTGTTTTCCCGATGAGATAGAGCAGCTCTCCTTTGTGGATCGCAAGGCTGACATTGGCCAGGATCAGGTTCTCGTTCTGATAAACCGATATTTTGCTGAGTTCAATGATCGGATCGCCATTCATGATTGTGGTTTCGTTTCAACAAAAATAACCATTTTCCGGATCTTTCCGTACTCCAGTTGGGCGGCTGCTTGCAGTATCTCATCCATGTGGTCGAGCAGGTTACACCGCACCAGGGAGGTACGGGGATTGCTTATCTTGAAATAGGCGATCAGTTTGAAATCCTCATCACGGATCTGGATGTAATCGGGAACCCGCCGGGTACCTTCTATTTTGAGGAGAAAAAGGACCACAGTGTTCAATATTGAGAAAGGAAAAAGGGGGAATAATTCATAAGGTCGTTCGTTGCCTGATGGTTTCATAGAGAAGGATACCGGCTGCTACAGAAACATTGAGTGAATCGATCTCACCCATAAGGGGTATCCGGAGCAGGTGATCGGTCATCCGTAACAATTCCGGGGAGATGCCTTCCCCTTCGTTACCAAGGATCAGCGCAGACGGCTTGTTGAAATCAGCTTCAGTGTAAAGGTGATCGGTTTTTTCGGTGGCGGCGAACAGGGTGATACCGCTCTCTTTCAGGTAACGGACCGATTCTTTGAGGTCTTTGCACCGGACGACAGGAAGTTTGTACAAGGCGCCGGCCGAGGTTTTGATGGCGTCGGAATTGATCTGGGCAGATCCTTTGGCGGGGATAAGCAGGGCAT
>CALMDO010000284.1 GCA_937862805.1 uncultured Bacteroidota bacterium | reverse complement strand
GGAAATCGGAGAGATCAAAGGGTATTCATCTTTTCCTGTTCCAACCGGAATGGTGGTACTGAAAGGCCTTCAACCTTCAGCCGGAACCCTTTCGATCAGGTTTGCTGTCATAGGAAAGGATTTTGCTTCTACAGGATTTCTTTTCGGATTCGACGGAATCCGAATGGTACCTGTTCATTCTACAAAAGAAAATCAATGAGGTACAAAAAGGGAATTTTCTTTCTTTATCTGCTCCTCTCGTGCTCCCTGTTGACAGGAGCCTTTTCGCCCCTTTTTGGTCAGCGCGGTCCAAAAAATACCAAAAAAATTCCAGCATCTTTTTGCCTCACCGAGGCTGAAATGCAGTTGTACCAAATGGTGACAGAATACCGGAAATCAAAGGGTCTTCCATCCATACCACTCTCCAAGTCATTGTGTTACGTTGCCAGGCTTCATCTTAAAGATCTTTTCCTTCATCCTCCCGATGAAGAGGGTTCCTGTAACTTTCACTCCTGGTCATCATCCGGAAACTGGAAACCCTTTTGTTACCCGGCTGATGAAAATAAAAAGAACAGTGTGTGGGATAAACCAAAGGAAATCACAAGTTACCCGGGAAAAGGATACGAGATCATTTACTGGGAAAACAGTCCGGTATTAGCCGACACGATCCTTGCAGTGTGGAAAACAGAACCCTATTTTAACGGTTTTTTGACCAATTCGGGAAAATGGCAGGGTGTTAAGTGGAATGCCTTGGGATTGGCCATTTATGAAAACTGGGCCTGTGCCTGGTTTGGGGAGTTCCCTGATCCGGAGGAAAAGGTTTTTATGTGCGGCAATCCTACTGCCCCGGTAGTTGCCAAAACACCAAAAGTCAAAACGCCTCCGGAAAAAATAGAGAAGAAAACCACTCCTGCTACCATCGATTCAGTACCCAATGCTTATACTTTTTACATCATAGTCCTTACCAATATCAGCAAAGAAAACGCATTGAAACTGGTGGAGAAGTTTAAGCAGGAAGGCTATCCCGGCGCAGAATTCCTTGACCGCGACGGAAAGTCGAGGGTCAGTGTGCTTCATACAACTGACCGCGCTGAAGTCATGGCCAAGCTCCGTGAAGTTAAGAAGACTTATAAAGATGCCTGGATTTATAAAGTAAGTCCTTGAAAAGCAGATCTTACTTTTTATGGATTTGTTCTGCATCCATCACACAGCGGAAACCAACTGTTCCATTTCGATTCAATGACGGAGCCATAAGCAGCAACATTTCCGGATGATCGACCGGTAAGGGTCCACCGGTTACATACCAGATGCTTTGTGTCGGATGATAATAGCTTCCACCCCGGATTATTGTGAAATAGTAGGCTTCATTTTCATATTGATCTGCTGTTAATTGCCATACATTCCCAATCATATCTTCTACCCCGAACGGACTTGCACCGGAAGGAAATGCATTTACAGGTGTCGGATGGTTGAGGCGGGTATTGCACCGGGTGGAATCAAACGTGTTGCCCCACGGATATCTCCTGAAATCGTTACCCTGCGCAGCATATTGCCATTCCTGTTCAGTAGGTAAACGTTTGCCCTTCCACGTTGCATAAGCTGAAGCATCACCCTGGCTGACAAACACCACGGGAAATTTTTCTTCTCCGGGAATTGGTTTCCCCATTTTCCAATGCCTTAGAAATGCAGTTGTATCCTTGGGTTGATAGCCTGTACTTATAATAAAATTGTAAAATTCCTCATTGGTCACCGGATACCTGTCCATGAAAAAGTGGGGCATGTGAAGCAAGGTTGTATCAGAAAAATCGGGAAAAGGGATGAAGGGCTCCAGGGTCGACGGATCCCGATGAGCAGAGAAGCGAAATTCACCACCCGGTATTTCAACCATTCCGCCGGGAGGACTGCCGGCCAGAGAGGTTTTGACAGGGCGTGTAATTAATCGTGGAAAACGGTTTCCAGGAAATAAAACCACCTCGTCAAGCAGCTCATTTTCATTGAAAAGCTGTATGACCACTTTTCTTACAGGAGCATGGAATAGCTTCTCGAGCTTTACCGTCTGTTTTGAAACCAGAAAAACATGAAATGGTGTTTTGTAGTCCGGATTATCTCCTGTAATGATGATTTTAGTTCCCGTGGTTGCATCAAACGTGATGCCTGCAGATGTCAGATCGGCTTCCAGTTGTTTTTTAACAATGATAAGGCACCCTGCGTTTCCTTCCCGGCGGGTATTGAGCCAGGTGCGGTTGAAAGGATCCAGAGGAACAGACAAGACCATTTTTCCATCCTTTTCCGTTACCCCGGCATCGGTGTGGTTCCATAGGTCAATAAACCGAAGTCGCTGATAATTATCACCAAATTTTCTCCGAAGTGATGCTTTATCGATTTCAAACAGCGGTTCCCGGGACCCTTCAGGCCTAAGGGAAAGAATGGTATAGAGGAGTTTATTATCAGATTCCCAGCGATTTATATAGATTGAATCAGGCAGTGTATTGATCAGGGGAAAAAAGAAATCATTGTGAAACACGGCATCATTTTCGCGAAGTATCTTTGTGGTTTTTCCAAGGAATTCAAATTCTTCTTCAATCCAGTCGGGTCTTCCAGGACGCATTGTATTGATTTCCACGCCATAGCCGTTGAAAAAGGAGCAAACCAATTCGCGATGGAGGCGGTCGTCGGCAAGTTGAAGTACTCTGAAGATTGCAAAATCGGGTTTAATAAATTTGTTGAGGTTCAAGGGGGGTGGGTTGACCAATGCGTCATGAACCCTTCCGCTGACGATCCCCGGCATATCTCTGGGAATGGCCATTCCTTCGCTGTACATGATAATGCCTGGTTTGATTGCGTCTGCTGCGGCCTGCAAAGCTTTGGAAGAGGCACCCCTGGTATCAAGAACCACACCATCGGCACCCGTTTCCTTCAACAAGATCGTCATTCCACCTAACTGATCTTCCTTGTGTGTCCCTTCATCCCATGGGTTGTAAGAGATGAAATACTTTTTCCCGTGAGAATGGATAAAATCCACTTGTTTTTTCAATTCAGACAATCCGCCGGGGAGGTCACGGTACATATCCCATTGGTTTCGCTGATCGAGCCCAAGCCGGGGCCAGGTGGGCCATAAGGTGAAAATATCAATTCCTCCGAGCAGGGCATCGTATTCAAAAAGATGGGAGTAAAACTTGTATTGATCCTCCTTGTAGTTATAAAAGGTTTTATCCCAGGCAAACTGAAGTTCCATGATGTATTGACTTCGCATCCATTTCAGGTCAGGGCGATTGAAAAGCGAAGTGTCGAAATCCATCAGATCATACAACCATCGGTCTTGAAACATCATCTTCAGTCCCTCATGCCAATCCCCTATATGGATGTCAGCAAAAAGGTTGTATTCGATCCATCCGCCGGGCTTCAGGGTAACACTCCAACGATCGATCGAGGTTCGTACAGTATCCCGCGCACTACGACGGGTAAGGGCGGTCAGGGAGATGGAATCATTGACACGAAAATCGGCAAATCCAAGATGCCAGACATTGTCGGGAAGGACGACACCGACCGGCCCATATCCCGGTCTGTATAATTTCGATCTGCAAAGGTATTGTGGCCACTCTTTGGTGCCATCTGCCGTTATGTACACTTTATCACTGCTTTCTCCGAGCGGGACGAGGTTTTCGACACGATGGTCTCCCCTGCCCATGTTTCTCAAGCGGATCACGTATTTCAAACCGGGT
The DNA here is from genome assembly GCA_937862805.1 of uncultured Bacteroidota bacterium. Taxonomy (GTDB): domain Bacteria; phylum Bacteroidota; class Bacteroidia; order Bacteroidales; family FEN-979; genus CAIVAT01. Next base: position 826 of record CALMDO010000284.1, on the reverse strand, counting down.
GAAAAATTCATGATCGGAAGCACCCAACCGGTAATGGAATCGGCCAGGGTGAACAAAAGAGTATCTCCGTTGAACCGGCGTTCAGAACAGTAGGACTGATAAAAGTTGTCATCAACTATTATGGAGTAAAGCGGTATTCCATAAGGAAACGGGACGACTGAGTTCTCCTTCAGTTTCAAGCCGGTTATGGAGAAAGATCCTGCCGGATCAAACTGCAATGATACCGTTGAATTTTGTGCTGTAACCGATTGCAGGAAGGAGAGCGGGATGATCAGGGCCAGAGCAGAAAACCTCATAAAGGAGTCAGGCTTTCGTGTAAAAAAGGTCTCTTTGAGCAAAGGCATGTTCATGTTCGAGAAGCCATTTTTTGCGCCACAGCCTTCCCCCATATCCGACCAGTTTTCCATCCTGCCCGACTACCCGGTGGCAGGGTACAATCACCGATACCGGGTTTCTTCCACTGGCTCCTCCTACTGCCCTGGATGCTTTCCCGTTCCCGGTTCTGAGGGCCAGTTCATAATAGGAGATGACTGCCCCATACGGGATTTTTTGCATCTCAGTCCAGACTTTCATTTGGAAAGGGGTACCAATAAGATCGAGGGGTATCTCGAATAACTGGCGGGTACCTGCAAAATATTCCTCTAACTGGTTGATACAGGGATGAAGTGTGAAAGGCACCCGGTGAATTTTTACCTTGAAATTCAGAAAATTGAGTGTTCTGATCCCATTTTCTGAACCGGTCACCTCTATATAGCCGACCGGAGTTCGTAAAAAAGCCCGCTGAATGGCGTTCATATCATGGTTTTTTGGATTTTTGAGTCCGGTA
>CALMDO010000283.1 GCA_937862805.1 uncultured Bacteroidota bacterium | reverse complement strand
AAAAATGAGAAATGCGAAAGAGACTGCCTCGTCGTTTTGAGACAGCCTCTTTCCTCCTCAATCCCCCTCAATTATTGACCAATTTTAATCTCTTTGCGGGTATCCAGTTTGGCTTCCTCTTTCTTGGGAAGAGTGATCTTCAGGATACCGTTCTCATAATCAGCCCGGATCTTTTCCAGATCAATCGTCTTGGGCAGGGTAAACGAACGGCTGAATGAACCGTAATAGAACTCCTTGCGGGTGTAATTTTTACCCTCTTCACGTTTTTCATCTTCCATCTCCGAGCAGACAGTCAGGATGTTGTTTTCAAGATTGATCGAAAAGTCATCCTTGTGCATTCCGGGAGCGGCTAATGCCAACTCGAACGAATCGTTGTTTTCAATGATGTTGGCGGCGGGATCGCTGAAACGTTTCCCGAAAAAATCGCCCAGCTCGTTGTCAAAAAGATTGTTGACCATATCGGTCAGAGGATTCCGGTGTTGCCATTTAATCAGTGTCATATTGTTGCTCCTTTCTTTTTTAATTGTTTTTTTGTCTGATGACCGGAAATGATCAAAAGCCATGCCACCGGCTAAAACCGGTATATATGCATGATGGAGCTGTCAAAATGACAAACAAGGGGGGTGTTCGCCTGTCAAAATGGCGCCGGGGAACAGCAAAAAGATTTTAAATAATTAAATTACAATTAATTATCCACAGTGGAGATAAGTATTGACCAGCTTCATGATCTCCTTCTCGTTGTCTTTAATGGATTCGCGGAGGTGTTCATCTTTGAAACTTTTCAGGTGGCGGATCAGTCCGTTGATGATCATGGGGGGAAAAATGCCTTCGGCTTCATAGATGGCGCGTTGTTGTTCCAGGGAATGGGCTGATTGCCAGCAACTCACCGGAAGTTGCTGCAATTGGTTGACGCGGTGTTTATATTTTTCCTCAAAGATGTTGACATCGACGTAGGTTTTCTCAGCGAAATCGAGGGCGTCAGCCATTTCCAGGCCATGGCGGGCAGCCACGGTGAGCCCTGCAATGAGCAGGTACACGTCGGCGGAACCGTCGGGGCAACGGAATTCAACCGTTTGGCGGCTCCCGAATCCTCCGGGGGTCTCCTTTTCCATCGGGTTGGCATCGGCAAGCATGTCGTGTTTGCTTCCCCAGCCCAGGGGCACTCTGACAAGGACCGACCGGTTGCGGTCGCCCCAGCAGATATTGGTGGGAGCTTCCTGATGGGGTACCAGCCTGAAATAACTCGTGGGAATCATGTTTCCGAAAGCAGTAAGCGATTGCGAGAGATCGAGGTAGCCGGCGATCGCCCTTTTTGCGGTATCGGAGAGTTGTCCGTTTTCCAGCATCACGCTGTTCCCCTCTTTCATCAGGCGGGTATGGATGTGCATTCCGCTACCTGCTTTACCAGTTGTGATCTTCGGGGCAAAAGTAACGGTAACGCCATGTTTGTAAGCCAGGGAACGGAGGATCCATTTGGCTACCAGTAACTGTTCAGCCGCCTCTTCTACGGCAACCGGAGTGAATTCAATTTCATTCTGCTCATACGATAGTCCGGATTCAGTAAAATTCCCTACTTCGGAGTGCCCGTATTTGATGTAACCACCGCAACCGGTAATGGCCTGCATGGCTTCGGTGCGCAGTTTTTCCCATTTACAGAAAGGGGATGATTCATGATAGCCCCGCTGGTCGGCCGCTTCAAAGATGGGATACTGTTCGCTGATGACATAGTACTCCAACTCTCCCATCACTTCGAAAGCCAGTCCTGTCTTCTTTTTCAGTGTCTCGTGCGCCTTTCTGAGGATGTATTCCGGTGAATTGGCAAAAGGTTGCCCGTCCTTATCGTAATAGGAACATAGAATGTCAAGGGAAGGAATTTCCGAGAAGGGGTTTACAAATGCTGTCCTGTACCGCGGAATAACATACAAATCGGAAGAACCCGGTTCCACGTAATGCGGAAACAGGCTGGATCCGTCGACCCTCTCCCCGGCGGAGAGGATCCCGTCGAGGTGATGCATGTCTTTGATGATGAAGTTGAGGGTCTTTAACCGTCCGTCGGCGCCGGCATACCGGAAATTGATCATCCGGATGTTGTTGGCTCCGATAAACCGGATCAGGTCGTTTTTGCAAAAATCATGGCTGGGCTTGTCCAGAAAATGGACCAGAGGGTTGGGGTTGAGGGTTACGGCACTGTTCATGACGGGTAGATGGAGGTTTAATGTTAGCGGCACAAAGGTAAGAATTTTTTATATTTGACCGCTAAAACACCCCGGGGTCGCCTTTATGTCAAACATCCATGAACTCATTTTTTTTGCCGGTTTTCTGCTTTTCATCTCTTTGATGCTGGGATTGGACCTGGGTGTTTTCCAGAAAAAAAACCATGTGCTTTCGTTCCGTGAAGCCCTTACGTGGACCATCGTCTGGATCAGTGTATCCGTTGGCTTTTATTTCCTGATCCGTTTCCATGGAAACTGGATCCACGGAAGCGATACCCTTGCCGAGATCCGACAACGTGTCGATCTTTACCACCATCCCATCGACCTGACCGGACTGACAGTCGATCAGGCCATCGACAAATACAATGTAAACCTCAGCCTCGAATACATCACCGGCTACCTGATTGAATACTCCCTTTCGATCGATAACATCTTCGTGATGGTGCTGATCTTCTTCTCTTTCAATATTCCGCCCAAATTGTACAAAAGGGTTTTATTCTGGGGAATCCTTGGCGCCATCATCATGCGTTTTATCTTCATCTTTGCCGCCAGCGCCCTGATTCAGCGCTTTTCGTGGTTCCTTTACATTTTCGGTGTGATGCTGGTCATTATCGGACTTAAAATGGCCTGGGAATTCCTCTTTGCCGAAAAGCAAGAACGAATTGATACCGAAAAACACCCGGTAGTCCGCCTGGTTTCAAAATTGTTCAACGTCAGTAATGACCATCATGCCGAGACTTTTTTCCTGCGACAAGAGGGGAAACTTTTCGTCACCCCGCTCTTTATCGTTTTGCTGATTATCGAATTCACCGATGTGCTGTTCGCCGTCGATTCGGTCCCCGCGGTGTTCTCCGTCACCCAGGATCCTTACATCGTGTTCTTTTCCAACATCTTTGCCATCCTTGGACTGCGTTCCCTCTTTTTCCTCGTGATGGATGTGATGAACCGTTTCTTTTATCTTAAACTGGGACTGGCCGCCTTGCTGAGCTTTGTTGGGATAAAAATGCTCATCCATTCGTTTGCAAAAATTGATACCCAAACTTCTCTGGTGATCATTGCTTCTATATTGATAGTCAGTATTTTAGCTTCCAATGTCCGCACCTTTATCCTGAAAAGGAAAGGTACTTACACCGCACCGCCTGAAAGAACTGGTAAAATGCCGGAATGAAAAAAAACCAAGGTGAAATACTGGAAAACCAGGACATTGAGATCCGGCTTCTGATTGAAGCGATCTTTCAGAAATATGGCTATGATTTCCGCAACTATTCACAAGCCCACGTCAAACGAAGGATCCTCAACCGCTTCAACATCTCCGGGATGACCCGCATCACCGATATGATCCATGAATGTCTGACCAACCATCAGTTTGTGGACCAGTTGCTGACGGATCTCAGCATCACCGTCACCGAGATGTTCAGGGATCCCGTTTTTTACGGAGAACTGCGCCGGGAGATCCTTCCGCTGTTGCAATCTTACCCTTTCATCAAGATATGGCACGCCGGCTGTTCCAGCGGTGAGGAGGTCTATTCCATGGCGATCCTTCTGAAAGAAGAGGGCTTGTACGAAAGAACCCAGATCTATGCCACCGATTTCAACCCCGTTATTATTCGCCAGGCAAAGGAGGGAAAGTATCCGCTGAACCGGATCAAAGAGTTCTCGACCAACTACCTGAAATCTGGTGGAAAAGGCTCTTTGTCAGATTATTACACCCTTAACCATGATATGGCCGCGATGTTGGATGTGTTGAAAAAAAATATCGTGTTTGCGACGCACAACCTGGTGACCGACAGTGTTTTTGCTGAGGTAAACATGGTTGTTTGCCGCAATGTGCTGATCTATTTCGACCGTTCGTTGCAGGATCGGGTGATCCGTCTGTTTGTCGACAGTCTGCCCGGAGGAGGTATCCTTTGCCTGGGATCGAAGGAAAACCTGCAATTCTCGGCCCATTACCACGAATTCAACCCTTTGATCGCGGGGGAGAAAATCTACATACGGAAACAACCGCTTTAAACCCTCATTTTGATTGCAACAGGAACCTATAAAGCCATTGTGATCGGCGCTTCCGCCGGCGGGTTGCATGCCCTGAAGGCCCTGTTTACCAGGCTGGAGGACGCTTTCAGCATCCCGATCATCATCGTCCAGCACATCAGTCCCACGGCGGAGAATTACCTGATCCACATCCTCAACGAAACCGGTAAGCTAAAGGTGAAGGAAGCGGATGAGAAGGAGGTACCAAGCTCCGGACATGCTTATCTGGCTCCGCCGAATTACCACTTGTTGGTTGAAACCGATCATACTTTCACCCTGACCATCGATGAGCGGGTCAATTACGCGCGTCCTTCGATCGATGTACTCTTTGAAACTGCTGCAGAAGCCTATAAAGAGCAGTTGATCGGGATCATCCTCACGGGGGCCAATGCCGATGGCAGCCGCGGACTGAAAAAGATCCATGAACTGGGCGGGTTGGTCATCGTGCAGGATCCGGA
>CALMDO010000282.1 GCA_937862805.1 uncultured Bacteroidota bacterium | reverse complement strand
GCAAAGGATAGGGCCTTTGGGAGAGCAGGCCCATTTGCTGGCGTATCTTATAAATGTCTTCTTTGGCATTCAGGATATTTTTCTCATCAATCAGGACCTCTCCACTCACTTTGAGTTCCGGATAGAGATCTGTGAGCCGGTTCAGGCATTTGAGAAGGGTGGTCTTGCCGCAGCCGGAAGGCCCCAGGATCACGGTGATTTTATTCCTGGGGATGTTGACATTGATATCTTTCAGGATGTGGTTGCTCCCGGCATAGACATTGAGGTCGCGTATCTGGATTTTGGCATTGTCATCCATGGATCTTACACCTTAAAAGTTGATTTTTGTTTTATGGTAACGTTTCCCCAAACCACGGGAAAAGAGGCTGACCACCAGGATAATGATGGTTAAGACAAGGGCCGAAGCATAAGCGCGGTCCTGAACTTCCGGTACAGGGGATGACAGCTGGAAAAAGATGGAGAGGGGCAGGGTGGCAACCGGTTCAAGGAGTGAGTTGGGAAGGTTATCGGTGTAACCTGCAGTGAAAAGTACCGAAGCAGCATCTCCGATAGCGCGTCCGAATGACAACAGGACCGCGGTAATGATGCCTGAATAGGATTGCCTTACGAAGATTTTGAATGCAGTCTCTGATTTGTTGGAACCAAGTGAATAGGCAGCCTCTTGCAATCCGATGGGGACAGTCCTTAAGATCTCATCCATACTTCGGATCATGATGGGCAGGACAAACAGGGTGAGGGTAAGGATCCCTGCCAGGAGCGAAGTTTGCAGCCCGAATAAGATCATCAGGCTAAAACCAAAAGCGCCGTAAACAATCGACGGAATGCCCCAGATCAGGTCGAGCAGAAAACGGATAAAGTTCACCAGCTTCTTATGCCTTATCAGAAAAACATTGATGTAGAGCGCTACCGGTAAACCGATAACAAAGGCCAGGACAGTAGCGCTAAAAGCCAGCGAAAGGGAACCCAGGATCGCGTTGAGAATACCCCCTCCTTTTCCATAGTAATAACCTCCTTTGGGCACCTGTACCAGTATCTCCCACGACATCGCTTTGATCCCTTTTTCAAAAATGGAGTAGATGATCAAGGTCAGAATGATCAGAATGAAATAGGTTGAAAAAATCATCAGAACCTTGAAAAATTTCTCTTCTATTTTTTGTGATAGTCTCATGATGTGTTGATTACCTGTGAATCAGTATTTGTTGTACCTGACAATGAAAAAGTGCATAACCAGGTTAAAAAAGAGTGAGACAATCAGCAACAGGAGTGCGGCGAACATCAGGGCTGAATCGTATTTGGGAATGGAGAGCATTTCCCCGTAATTGTTAGCGATCAACGCAGGCAGTGTATATCCCGGGTCGAAAACGCTTTTTGGTAGTTTGACGACATTCCCGACCACCATTAATACCGCCATGGTCTCCCCGAAAGCCCGGGCCAGACCGAACCCAAAAGCGGCAATGATCCCCGGGAGCGCTTTACGCAGGAGTACCTGTTTGATGGTTTGCCAGGGTGTGGCTCCGAGAGAGAGGGCAGCTTCTTTCAACTCGCCGGGGATGGCCCTGAAAATTTCAATCAGGATGTTCAGAATGAAGGGGATGATCATGATCGAAAGGACAAAAGAGGCAGCCAGAATACTGTAACCCATGGTTTTAACACCCATCCAGGGCCCCAGGTACCGGGAGATGAAAGGAACGATCACCAGGATGCCCCACAGACCGTAAACCACTGAAGGAATCCCTGCCAGAATATCGATGGCCGGATGCATGATCCGCAGGAAGCTCTTTCGGGTATACTGGGTGACATAGATGGCGGTCAGCAGGCAGATGGGCGCTGAGATGATCATGGCCAGCAGGGTAACCCATACAGATCCGACAATGAATGGATAAAATCCGAATTTTCCGCTCGAAGGCCGCCACTCATTTGAAAAGATCAATTCTGTCAATGAGTAATCATGGATCAGCAAAAATGATTTGAGATAAAGGCCTGAAAAGAGAAAGAAGGGTAAAAATGCAACCAACAGCAGGCTTATGATCATCCAGGTATAGTTCACCCCGTGACGCTGCTTCCGGTTGAGTAGGTACATCTTAATCGAACTTGGATAGTTCAGATTTGATTTTGTCGGGTGGGATCTCGACGTAACCAGCTTCGTGGACATATTGCTGTCCCTCGGTCAAAGTCCACCGGAGAAAAGCGATTACCAGCGGATTGACTGGTTTTCCGCCCGATACGAAATAGAGATCACGGGCGGGAGGTGAAGGATAGACCCCTTTATTGATGGCCTCCATGACCTGGTCCATGGTATTGTAAAAACTCTCTTCTTTGTCTATGATCCCGTTGTCGTTCAGATCGATCGGAACCACCTCAAGCCCCTGGTATATTTTCCGGGTATCCATTTGATAAACAAACCCGAGGTTGTTAAAACCGATCCCTTCCGGATTTTTCCTGACAGCATCGGCCACCCCCGGATCCCCGTTCACTCCCAAACCCTGAAGGTCTTCCTGTTTAT
>CALMDO010000281.1 GCA_937862805.1 uncultured Bacteroidota bacterium | reverse complement strand
AAGCATTATGCCTTATACGGCGCTGCAGAAGGTGGAAGGGATTACAATACCACCGATATGAGTCGCCTGAGGATGTACAACGAGTACCTTCCGCCTTATCATGCTGCTGTTAAAGCAGGGGTGGGGAGCGTGATGTCTTCCTTTAATGAAGTCGATGGAATTCCCGCGACAGGAAACCGGTGGCTGATGACTGATGTACTGCGCGATCAATGGGGCTTTCAGGGGTTCGTTGTAACCGACTATACTGCCATCAACGAGATGATTGACCATGGAATGGGTGATCTGGAAACGGTCTCAGCCTTGGCGCTCAAAGCGGGTATCGATATGGACATGGTGGGTGAGGGATTTCTCACCACTTTGCAAAAATCGCTGCAAGAGGGAAAAATTACACTTAATCAGATTGACCAGGCATGTCGCCGGATTCTGGAAGCAAAATACAAACTGGGATTATTCGATGATCCTTTCCGTTATTGTAATTTCAAACGGGCAAAAAATGAGATTGGAGCACTTGAACACTTGAATAAAGCGAGGGAGATCGCTGCACGGAGCTTTGTTCTGTTAAAAAATGAAAATCAAATACTTCCGCTCACTAAAAAAGGGAAAATTGCATTGGTCGGTCCTTTGGCCGATAATGGCAACAACATGGCCGGGATGTGGAGTGTGGCTGTCGATCACGATCAATCGGTATCGGTTTTACAAGGTTTTCGAGATGCTGTCGGTGACCAGGCGGAAATCCACTATGCCCGGGGGTGCAACCTTGTTGATGATCCCAAATTAGATCAGTGGATCAATTTCGGTTCCACTTCGATTGATACCCTTCGAACCTCTGCTGAACAAATTCAGGAAGCCATAGCACTGGCTTCAACCTGCGATGTGGTGGTAGCGGCAATGGGTGAAGCTGCTGAGATGACGGGAGAGAGTGCCTGTCGTTCAGACCTCTCCCTGCCGGGGAGCCAGAGAGATCTTTTGGAAGCATTAATGAAAACAGGGAAACCTGTTGTATTGGTGCTTTTTACAGGGCGTCCCCTGACGATACCATGGGAAGCCCAGCATATCCCAGCCATTCTCAATGTGTGGTTCGGAGGGACCCAGGCAGGGAATGCCATAGCTGATGTGCTTCTCGGGAAAGTCAATCCTTCTGGCAAATTACCGGTCACCTTTCCTCAAAATGTTGGCCAGGTACCGCTCTATTACAACCATAAAAACACCGGGCGACCGCTCCCCGATGGTGAATGGTATCAGAAATACCGTTCCAACTACCTGGATGTGACCAATGAACCCCTTTTCCCCTTTGGATTCGGGTTGAGCTACACCCATTTTACCTATGGAGACCTGAGACTTGACAAAACTTTGCTGAAAGGAGAGCAGAAACTGACAGCCTCGGTTACGATCACCAACGATGGGAAATATGATGGCGATGAGATCGTTCAACTCTATATCAGGGATTTGGTCGGCTCCATTACAAGGCCTGTCAAGGAGCTTAAAGGATTTCGTAAAGTCCATCTGAAAGCGGGTGAAACAAAAATCGTCGATTTTATTCTTACCCCTGAAGATCTGAAATTTTATAACTATGATCTGAAATACGATTGGGAACCAGGAGAATTCATCATCATGGCGGGTGGAAATTCCAGGGATGTTAAGTCGGCTGCAGTTACCTGGTTGAAATAATCCGGGTTATTGAATTGAAAACTAATATATTCAATGAATCGAATAAAAGCCAGATGATATGAAAAAAAAGAAGCTGTTTTGGATGATCACGCTGTCGTTGGTGATCACTGTTGCATCTGCCCA
>CALMDO010000280.1 GCA_937862805.1 uncultured Bacteroidota bacterium | reverse complement strand
CAGGGTGGATCTTTCGCTGAAGGATGGGTTAAAACCCGCATCCGGGAATTTGGTAATTATTCCGTTGCCATCGATACAATCCCGCCGGTGATAAAACCTGTGAATGTTTTCAACAACAAGAAAATCGGAAAACAAAACACAATCCAAATCAAAATTTCCGATAACCTTTCGGGTATTAAGACCTATAAGGGAACTTTAAACGGTAAATGGATACTGATGGATTATGACGCCAAGAAAAACCTCCTTGTCTATACTTTTGACGACCGTTTGTTGCCCGGGAAAAACAAATTTATTCTGACCGTGGCGGATGGTACCGGGAATTCAACCCGTTATGCTGCCACGCTGATCCGTTGATTTTTCTTAGTATCTTTGTCCTATGCACCAAACCATTCTGATCCTTGATTTCGGTTCCCAATACACGCAACTGATCGCCCGCAGGATCCGGGAACTCAATGTGTATTGTGAGATTTACCCTTTTGATCGTATACCGCTCAATGCAGGGCAATACAAAGGGGTGATCCTTTCGGGAAGTCCGTTTTCAGTCAGGGATCCCCAGGCGCCTGTACCTGACCTTAGCGGGATCAGGGGAAAACTTCCCTTGCTTGGCATCTGCTACGGCGCGCAATACCTGGCGCAAGTCTCCGGAGGGAAAGTGGCTCCTTCAAAGATCAGGGAGTATGGCCGGGCCTGTCTTACCCGCATCGAACCCCATAATGCATTGTTGCAAGGTATGACCGCCGGAACACAGGTCTGGATGTCGCATGCCGATACCATTCTCGAAATTCCGGAACATTTTGAAAACATAGCCGGAACCGAAGAAGTTCGCCATGCCGGTTACCGGATCGGGGGCGAGGATACTTATGGCATTCAGTTTCACCCGGAGGTTTACCATACCTCTGAAGGTCGTCGGTTGCTCCAGAATTTCGTGGTCGATATCTGCGGATGCGACCAGGGGTGGACCCCGGAATCGTTTGTCGAAAGTACCATTCAGTCTCTTCAGGATACTTTGGGTAACGATCGCGTGGTACTGGGTTTATCCGGCGGTGTCGATTCGACGGTCGCAGCCCTGCTGCTCCAAAAAGCCATCGGGAAAAACCTTTTCTGTATTTTTGTGAACAACGGGTTACTGCGGAAAGATGAGTTTCGCAAAGTACTGGAACGTTACCACCGACTCGATCTGAACGTCACCGGAGTCGATGCAGCCGATCTTTTCCTGGATGGCTTGAAAGGCGTCACCGACCCGGAAAAGAAACGAAAGATCATTGGGAAAACCTTTATCGATGTCTTTGAAGCAGAAGCAAAAAAGATTCAAAACATCCGTTGGCTGGCCCAGGGGACCATTTATCCCGATGTGATTGAGTCGCGGTCGGTCAAAGGACCGTCAGCTACCATCAAATCGCATCATAATGTAGGTGGTTTGCCCGAACATCTTAACCTGAAGATCATCGAACCTTTGAACACCTTGTTTAAGGATGAAGTGAGAAAAGCCGGTAAAGCGCTTGGTCTCGATGAAGAGTTCTTAGCGCGGCATCCTTTCCCGGGGCCCGGCCTGGCCGTTCGGATCCTGAGTGATATCGACCGGACAAAGGTTGCGCTTCTCCAGGAAGTCGATGACGTTTTTATCGGCCTCCTTCGTTCAGAAGGGCTCTACCACCAGGTTTGGCAGGCTTTTGCTGTATTGTTGCCGGTACAGACGGTCGGGGTAATGGGTGACGAACGCACCTACGAAAATGTGATCGCGCTGCGGGCCGTCACCTCCACAGATGGGATGACTGCCGACTGGGCCAAGCTCCCGCACGAATTTTTAGCAAAGGTCAGCAACGAAATTATCAATAAAGTCAAAGGAGTCAACCGGGTTGTTTATGACATCAGTTCAAAACCACCTGCTACCATAGAATGGGAATAGCCATCATCGCATGGTCGCCTGAAACTTGCAACCGGATCATGAAAAGTGCCATCCAACATCTGCACCGGAATCCAGCGCGGAGAATACGCGCGGAGAAAAACCGTTTCAAGGGCTATCGTATCGTCACGATTCTTTTTTTCATGGTGTATGCCGGAATCTTTTTCGCAGCGGCGCAAACACCCCAGGACCAACTGAAGAAGATCCGCTCCGGTATCACAGAGACCATCGATGGTAAAACATATTATATCCATAAGGTCGTAAGGGGACAGACCCTTTACATGATATCCAAGGCCTACGGCGTTGATATCAATGATATCATCCGTGAGAACCCGGCAGTGAAAGAAGGGATCAAGGCAGATCAAAAGATCAGGATTCCCGTTTCCGTAAATGAAAAAGTTACCCAACCTCTGCCGGAACAAACCCCTTTAAAGAAAGCGCCCGACAGTATTCCGGTTGAAATCAGGAAAGAGCCCCCTGCCGAACCGAAACCTCAGCCTTCTCCCGTTGTAGAACAAGTGACTAAAACAGAACCGGTAACCATCCATGACAGGCCTAAAGAGCGCTATAATGTTGCCCTCATGTTACCACTTTTCTTGGATTATACCGATGAAATTCTTCCTGAGGAACCCGATGCGCCGACCAATGAAACGGCCCGGTCGCTGCAGTTTCTTCCCTTTTATGAAGGATTCAGAATGGCGGTTGATTCGATGGAACGCTCCGGTTTTAAAGTGATCCTTTGGGTTTATGATGTTGATAAAGATACTGTTAAAACCCGAAACACCCTCGAAAGTCCTGAAATGAAAGAGATGGACCTGATCATTGGCTTGCTGTACCATCGTAATTTCATGATCGTGGCTGACTTTGCCAAAAATCACGGGATCCCGATCGTGAATCCGATCACCGAAAGAAACGACGTGGTGAAAGGGAATCCCATGGTGGTTAAACTCAGGCCCGATCCTTCGGAAAGAGCCTCTCAACTGGCCCGGTACCTGGCTTCGGAGAACGAAAAGCAACAGGTGCTGATCATCCGGAATGGCAAGTACAAAGATGCCGACGCAGCAGATCTGCTCAAAAGGGAATGTACTGCTCAAAACCTGGAGGCTGTCGTCGTCGATGGCGTTGATCAGGCCATTGCCCGCCTTTCAACGGAGAAAGAAAATCAGGTCATCGCGTTTTCAGACTATCCGGCTTACGCACTTGACGTAACACGCAAATTGTACCAGGTACACAACGATTACAGCGTCACCCTCACCGGTTTGCCATCGTGGGGCGAATTTGATGGTTTGGAAACCGAATACCTCGTCGGGTTGAAAACCCAGATGCTTTCCTACCACATGGTCGATTATGAGCTTCCCGCGGTGAAACATTTTGTGACCCGTTACCGCGAAGTTTTTTTTACCGATCCGCCCTCCCTTGCTTTTGAGGGATATGATGCCGGCATCTATTTCCTCAACGCTTTGAAAACCTGCGGGAAAAATTTCAATCAATGTCTTCCCGAAAAGCCCGGTAATTCTTTGTTACACAATCGTTTTGAGTTCCATACAACGGATGATAACGGCATCGTGAACCAGCATTGGGAAATCTATAAATATGGAAATTACCGGCTGATCAAGGTCAACTGAAAGTCCGGGGTGATTTTCTGATCAGACAACAACAGTGTTGTAAGGCTTCTACAAGGACTCACGAACCACTGTAAATTAAGAATCCTTTTCCGGGTAGGAATATTAATTCCCTCTTCTTCATTGCCTTCCGGGGCCAAAGTTCCCTGCATTCGGTATTGCTGCTGTTAATAATTTTTTTCTTATACTTTATTTTTGTTAAAGAAATATTATGTAGCTTAGACAAAATATTCTTCAGATGAATGTTTTCCAATGGAATCACCGGCAGAAAAGTGTTCACATTTAATCGGGTTTGGACAGTTCACACGTCAGAGATGACACGGAACATTTTTTCGCCTATGTACGCCCTTTGGATATAAAATTGGAGCAATGAGGGTGGAGGTATAAGGGAGGTGTGTCCAAGCTATAAATTATCAAAACTATAAAATTCAACATTTTTTTGCTCATCAAGGACTCGGATACTATGAGGCTCCACCTTAAAAACATATATCAATCAGGTGAGTTTGAAGAGCATACAACCACCGAGGAATCCTCGGTAGTTCAACGAGAAGGTAACAGACAAGTAAATCGAAAAAGAAAATTCTACAATCTTGATGCAATAATATCTATAAACTATCGAGTAAATTCAAAGCGTGGAATACAATTTAGGATTTGGACAAGCAGGATTATCAAGGAGACAGCAATTGAAGCTTATGCGGAGATGTTTGCAGGAATTGCACCGGTCCACATGACAGCCCAGGGAAACGGTACGGCAACTACGAATGGCATGCAGCGTTAGGAGAATATACCCGTAGGGGTGATACCGGGCCGCGTAATGACTGCCGAAGCATTCAATGACTGTGCCTGTTCTAGTGCCGGCCTCAAACGCAATGGTAGAGAATATTTCAGCTATTAACATATAACGTAAAGGCAAAAAAGTATGAAAACAATAATGGTATTAATCTTTACATCAGTTTTTTACAATGCAACTTGGAGCCAAGTGACTGACACTCTTGTGGATCCAAGAGACAGTAAAATATATCAAACTATTAAAATTGGCGATCAAACCTGGATGGCTCAAAATATAGACTTTAAAACAAAAGGTTTTTGGTGGTGTTACAAAGATGATTCCATAAATTGTGAAAAATATGGAAAGCTATATAGGTGGGAATCTGCAATGAAAGCATGTCCCAAAGGCTGGCATTTACCAAGTGATAATGAATGGAAAGAATTATTTGATTTTCTTGGCGGTTCAAAAATCGCCGGGGGTAAAATGAAATCGACAAATGGTTGGATAGATGATGAAGGAACCTCAACAAATAGTAGTGGTTTTAATGCAATTCCATCCGGACAAGGTCTCAATACTGGTGCGGGGATAGGTGGCAATCGTGGAGTTGGTTATATAGCTGTCTGGTGGTCAGCAACTAAACCGGAGTTAAGTTTTAATCCGCATTACGTTTTTGTTAATAACCAAGGTGATAAAGTAAAGATAGAGGAGTGTAGACCAAATATGCAATTTAGTGTTAGGTGTGTAAAAGATATCAAACAAGAATGAATTATGAAAACAAAAATTTTGAGTCCCTCCGAAAAGGGTGATTTGTTCAATTTTTTGGAACAACCCGTCAAAAAACGCCCTTCGTCGATCATTCACTGACATAACCAAGTGGTTTTCCGGCTATGACGAACAAGGTAACTGGCTATTGCAATGCATTGGAACTTCAGGGTTGCCAAGGTTGGATTATGCTTGGAGTTAATCAATGCTATCTTGTACAGGCTCATCAGGTTATAAGCTACGCAAACCCACCGAAAAGCAGCCTCAGTGGCTCCAAATTCTTCACAACAAAAGCCGTCGAGACCATGGCTTTCTTTCAGTTCCCTGATCTGCGTTTCAGCTTCGGCTCTGTGGCGGTAAAGTTCCCATATCAGCTTATCAGAAAGTTAAAGATCGGTCACAA
Source organism: uncultured Bacteroidota bacterium (assembly GCA_937862805.1). Taxonomy (GTDB): domain Bacteria; phylum Bacteroidota; class Bacteroidia; order Bacteroidales; family FEN-979; genus CAIVAT01. The sequence continues at coordinate 14,682 of CALMDO010000280.1, read as the reverse complement.
ACGCCGAATAGAGGTAATTGGAAAACTCATCGTATTCTTCAAACAAAGACTTACCACCACTCTTGGAGTGCTCGGCCTTATTCTTTCTGACCACAACAACCCTGCGTGCATGATCCCAACCCGATAACTTGCATTCAATGGAACAAATGTTGATACCGTCGGAGTACGGAACCCAGCTGTCGGCTTCGAAGATCTTTTGAACCAGACCAGCATACATTTTTACCGCAACGATGTACTTCAGTTTGTTATCTTCAAATATGCCCAGGGTGGATTCACTAAAGAACCCATTGTCAGCCCTGACTAATCCTATGTTCGACTTATCCAGGGTTCTCAGTAATACTGTAAGAAAATCCTCGATGTCTGTGCTGCTTACGCTGTCGCCAGAGCGCATCCAGGACTGTATAACCATTTTGGCTTCGGCTGCAAATGCTATCAAAGGATGATGGGAACCTCGACCTGGCTTTCTTGGATTATAACCCGCTTCTACGCCGTCCTGACTGCCGTAACGGGTAATGACAGTAGAGCTAACTACTTAATTATGCCGGAGCAGTCCCGCATGGGCCAACCGCCGTGCACCAAGGATAACACTTACCAGAAAACCTTCGATGATATCCACCGGGTCATATCCCCTGTTGGAACCTGGCTGAGGCAATGGCAAAGAAGAGATCACATCCTGAAGGCCGCTGTTCTGATAGAAGTTCTTAACGATTGTGAGACCTCCAAATGGCGCGATCGGGCGATCGGTGTACCTGATGTCAAAATCTGCATCCATCAGGTGCTAAGTGAAATGAACGGTGAAGATAGTGAAATCAGGCATTTGAAAAAAATGTGTACTTTTAATGAATTGATCAGGTTAAAGAAATATTATGTAGATTAGACAAAAAATGAATCCATTCTTTGAAATTCTGAAGTAGAAATTAAAAAAGATTTTGAAATTACAACCAAACCCGACAAAACGAAGATATGTAAGGAACGTGACTGCAGAAATTTTTGCAGCATAGAATCATGAACAAACTTAAAATATTTATCAGCAGCGTACAATCTGAATTTGCCGGAGAAAGGCAGATACTCTTTGATTACATCAGCACCGATGCCCTGCTGGGGCGCTTCTTCGAACCCTTCATTTTTGAGAAACTCCCGGCAAGGGATAGGTCCGCTTCCGAAACCTATCTCAAAGAAGTGAGTACATCAGATATATATCTTGGGATTTTTGGAAAGGAGTATGGTTACGAAGACCGAGAAGGATTTTCCCCCACCGAAAGAGAATTTGATCTGGCAAACACTGAACATAAAACCCGGTTGATTTTTATCAGCCACCACTCCGCAAGCGAACGGTATCTCAAAATGCAACATTTGATTAAGAAAGCTGAAAATGTGGTGGTTAGAAAAAGGTTTCTGGACCATAACGATCTGAAAATATCTGTGTATGCAGCTTTAATTGAAGTTTTGGAAGAACAACAGCTTATCCGCTCAGGTCCCTTTGATGCCAGTATATGCAAAGAAGCATCCCTTGATGATATTGACCCCCTACGGGTGCGTTGGTTTGTTGAAACCGCCCGCGCAAAAAGAGGATTCCCCCTTCGGCCCGAAAGCCCTGCTAAAAAGGTGCTTACCCACCTCCATCTGCAAAAAGCAGGGAAAATTACCAATGCGGCTGTCCTGTTGTTTGGAAAAGAGCCTCAGCGCTTTTTTATCACCTCCGAACTAAGGTGCGTCTTATTTCATGGAAACGTGGTACAAAAACCGATTCCTTCTTATCATGTATATAAAGGCGACCTCTTTCAACTGGTGGATCAGGCCGTTGATTTTGTACTTTCACGTATTGATGTGTATGTGGGCGATCGCAGCCGCTCTGTTGATGTGGATATTCAATACGAAATTCCGCGTTTTGCCGTGACCGAAGCCATCGTAAATGCCATCGCCCACCGTGACTATACCAGCACCGGTTCTGTTCAGATAATGGTATTCCGTAACCGTGTTGAAATTTGGAACCCCGGCCGGCTCCCGCTTCAGCTAACGCTGTCCGACCTGAAGAAAATGCACGAATCCTTCCCGGCTAATCCACTGATTGCCGAATCGCTTTTTTATGCCGGATATATTGAAAGGTTGGGTACAGGAATCCCCGATATGATCCAACATTGTGTTGAGGCAGGATTAACCGAACCCGAATTCGCCCAGGAAGCTGCGTTCAGAACCGTATTGTGGAGGAAAGCAGGGGCTGCCGACCAAGTTACCCCGCAAGCTCCCGACCAAGTTACCGACCAAGTTACCGACCAAGTCACCCTGCAGGGTACCCCGCATGCTACCGAACAAGTTACCGAACAGGTTAAACGACTTATTTTGGTTCTGCACGAACAAATGACAAGGCAGGAATTGATGAACAGACTTCAAATGAAACATGGTCAAACTTTTAGGGAAAATTACATTCATCCTGCTATAGAAGGCAAATGGATAGAAATGACTATTCCCGATAAACCTAACGATCCCGACCAAAAATACCGCCTCACGGCAAAAGGTAAACAATTGCAGAAACGATTAAAAGAGAAAAAATAATATCATGAGCAAAATCGAAATCAAGAAAACCGAACTCGTTTGGCGTGGCAAAAACGATGATGAAGGCAAATTTAACATAAGCTTGAAGAATTATAAAATGAATAATATTGATGGCAAAGAAGAACGGTAATGGAACGGAAGAACCGTTGGAAAAACAGCTCTGGAAAACAGCGGACAAACTGCGAAAGAATATTGATGCAGCGGAATATAAACATGTGGTGTTGGGATTGATTTTCCTGAAATATATTTCCGATGCGTTTGAAGAATTGTATGCACGGCTGAAAGCGGAAGAAGAACAGGGTGCTGACCCCGAAGACAAAGACGAATACAAAGCCGAAAATGTATTTTTTGTTCCTCCGGTGGCACGTTGGAGCCTGTTGGTTTCGTATGCCAAACAACCTTCCATTGGCATTACAATTGATGCGGCTATGGATGCCATTGAAGCGGAGAATCCCTCATTGAAAGGTGTTTTGCCCAAAGTATATGCCCGACAAAACCTCGACCCGACCAGTTTGGGTGAACTGATTGATTTAATTGGCAACATTGCCCTTGGCGATACCAAAGCCCGGAGTGCCGATGTGTTGGGGCATGTGTTTGAATATTTCCTTGGTGAATTTGCCCTTGCCGAAGGTAAGAAGGGTGGACAATTCTATACCCCACGGAGTGTTGTTGAGTTGCTGGTTGAAATGCTGGAACCCTATCATGGACGTGTGTTCGATCCCTGCTGCGGTTCGGGCGGTATGTTTGTTCAATCGGAGAAGTTTGTTACCGAACATCAGGGAAGAGTAAACGATATTTCCATTTACGGACAGGAAAGCAACCAAACCACCTGGCGTTTGTGTAAAATGAATCTTGCCATTCGCGGTATCGACAGTTCGCAGGTTCGGTGGAACAACGAAGGTTCGTTCCTGAACAACGCACACAAAGACCTGAAAGCCGATTTTATTATTGCCAATCCACCTTTTAATGTAAGCGACTGGGGCGGCGACCTGTTGCGAAAAGACGGACGCTGGCAATATGGTGTTCCGCCTGCAGGAAATGCGAACTACGCATGGATACAACATTTCCTTTACCATTTAGCTCCCAACGGACAGGCTGGTTTTGTATTGGCTAAGGGTTCACTCACAACGAAAACATCGGGCGAAGGCGATATACGGAAAGCATTGATCGAAAACAATCTGATCGATTGCATTGTAAACCTGCCTGCCAAACTTTTCCTGAATACACAAATTCCCGCTTCGTTATGGTTTATGAGAAGAAACAGGAACCACTCCGAAAAATTCCCCTCCACAGGAGGGGTGCCCGAAGGGCGGGGTGGTAAAATACTGTTTATTGATGCCAGAAATCTCGGGCATTTAATTAACCGCCGTACCAAAGAGCTTTCGCCTGAGGATATTCAGCAAATTGCAGAAACCTACCATAACTGGCGTAATTCCCCTCCACGGGAGGAAGTAAAAGATGGTCAATTCCCCTCCTCTGGAGGGGTGGCCGAAGGACGGGGTGGTGACCACCCCCTGCCCCCTCCGAAGGAGGGGAATTATGAAAACATTGCAGGTTTTTGTGCTTCCGTCTCTATCTCCAAAGTAAAAGAATTGGATTATGTACTTACCCCAGGGCGCTACGTAGGTTTACCCGACGATGAAGACGATTTTGATTTTAACGAGCGTTTCACAGCCCTGAAAGCCGAACTGGAAGAACAACTAAAAGAAGAAGTACGCCTGAATGAAATTATTTCCACTAACCTTTCAAAGATTAAAGTAAATGGGTGAGTGGAAGAAATATAAACTGGAAGATATAGCAATTATAATTGATTGTGAACACAAAACTGCTCCAATTGTAACAAATAGTGATTTCTATTCTGTTAGAACAGCAAACATTTCCCAAGGGAAAATTGATTATCAAAGTTGTAATAGAGTAAGTAAAGAAACTTATTTGGCCTGGACAAATAGAGCAATTCCTGTTTATGGAGATATTATTTTTGCAAGAGAAGCACCTGTTGGAGAAGTAGGTTTCGTAGAGAAAAAATTCAAAGTTTGCCTCGGTCAAAGAACTGTTTTAATTCGCATAAACTCCAATAATGTAGATAATAGGTTCTTGTTATATTATTTAGTAAATCCTACAAATAAAAAAGAACTAATTGAAAAGTCAACAGGGAGTGTAGTCTCTCACGTGAATGTTAAAGATATACGTGAGCATATTGTTTCCCTTCCACCGTTACCTGAACAAAAATCCATTGCCTCCATCCTTTCCAGCCTTGATGATAAAATTGACTTGCTCCACCGCCAAAACGCCACCCTCGAAAAAATAGCCGAAACGCTTTTTAGGCAGTGGTTTGTAGAGGAAGCAAAGGAAGATTGGGAAACTGTAAAGATTGGTGACATAGCTAAAAACATTCAATACGGATTTACCCAAAGCGCAAATTTTGAAACTGTTGGTCCAAAATTTTTACGAATTACAGACATTCAGGGAGGAAATGTGAATTGGAAATCTGTTCCTTTCTGCTTAGCAAATAAAAGTGAATTTCTAAAATATCAATTAAAAACAGGAGATATTGTAGTCGCCAGAACTGGCGCATCAACAGGCGAAAATCTCTACATCTACAAACCAGATAATGTAGTTTTTGCATCGTATTTAGTCCGCATACAATTTTCGGAATTATCTACTGCTCGTTATGTAGCCCAACACATGAGGTCATCGAACTATTTTGACTACATTGAAGGGATATTATCGGGATCTGCACAGCCGAATGCAAATGCGAACGAACTAACTTCTTATGAATTAGCACTACCATCAAAAGATAAGCTTGAATCCTTTTACAAAATAGTCACTAACTGGGATGAAAAGAAACATATAAACCAAACCCAAATCCGCACCCTCACTACTTTGCGTGATACGTTGTTGCCGAAGTTGATGAGTGGGGAGGTAAGGGTGGAAATGTAAAAATCATGGCAAAAATGAGAACAGAATACAATGTATATTGTGATGAGAGTTGTCATTTGCAGAACGATGACAGCAACGTAATGGTACTGGGTGCTGTCTGGTGCTCAAAATCAGTGAAAGAGAAAGTTTTTGGCCGAATCCGCGAAATTAAAGCAAAATATGGGTTTAAGCCTGATTTTGAAATTAAATGGAGCAAGGTGTCGAAAGCCAAAACCGATTTTTACATCGACCTAATCAATTACTTTTTCGATGACGATCACCTCCATTTCAGGGCGTTGGTAGTCCCTGATAAGAAGGCTTTGAACCACGAGGCATTTAATCAGGATCACAATACGTTTTATTACAAGATGTATTTCGATTTGCTAAAAGTTATTCTTTCGCCCGATTGCGCTTACAACATATACATCGATATAAAAGATACCCGGGGGCAGGATAAAGTCATGAGGCTTCAGGACGTATTGAGAAACAACCAATACGATTATCACAACCAAATCATTCGCAAAATTCAGCAGGTTCATTCGCGGGAAGTGGAACTCCTGCAAATAACCGATATGCTGATTGGAGCAATATCATACCTGCACCGAGGTTTGTCAGGAAACGAAGCCAAACTAAAAATTATCGATAAAATCAGGTCACGGTCAGGCTACAGTTTATTAAAATCCACTTTGTACAAGGAGGATAAAATAAACATTTTTATTTGGAAATCAAGAACTCTAAGCAATGGCTGAAATGGAAATCGTTTTACCCGAATTAGTATTGCTGGAAGATTACGGCGGGAACTATGAGCGTTTCATTCAAGCTGTTTATGCGGTATTCCAACGTGATTTTGTAAAGTATAAAACCAAATTCAGGGGAGAAGAGCTTCGTCTAAAATGGCATCCGATTTATCAGGACAAAGCTTACACTTTCTACCACATGACCCACAAAGGAGAAGATGAACAAAACCGCGAACCTGATTTCCGGCGCTGTGAGCGTATGCCATGGGCAAAGCCAGTAATTGAGAATTGTGACGCATGGAATTTGAAGATTTGGCCACAAATACGTAAAGGCTCGAATCGTCTTTGCATCTGGCTCGATCTGGAAGAAGAACCCGATTACGTCCTAATTTTGGATGTACGAAAAGATTATAAACTCTTGTGGACAGCTTTTGTATTGGAATATGAACATGAAAAACGCAAGAAACAAAAGGAATATGAGGAGTGGCTTAAAACGCAGAAATCGCCAGGTAAGACCTGACGATTTCGTAACTCCTTTAACGCATGGTTAATGAGATGGTACAAATGTACTGCGCTTTTAGTTCAAATGCAAATTTATTTTGACCCATGGCAAAAATAACGGAATCAGATATCGAACTTCTGGCTATCCAACGCCTCGAAATATTGGGTTACGAATACATTTATGCACCCAACATTGCTCCCGAATTCCCCTCCTCCGGAGGGGTGCCCGAAGGGCGGGGTGGTGATCAACGTGCCTCCTACGAACAAGTTTTATTACTCCAACGCCTGCAAAATGCGGTGAAACGGATTAACAAATCCATCCCTGCCGATGCACAAGCCGAAGCCATCAAGGAGATCCAGCGTATTGCTTCGCCTGAATTGTTGGCTAATAACGAAACCTTTCACCGGCTTTTAACCGAAGGTATTCCCGTTTCGAAACAAGTAGATGGAGACGAACGCGGCGACCGTGTTTGGCTGATTGACTTTAAAAATCCATACAACAACGATTTTGTGGTGGCCAACCAGTTTACAGTGGTTGAAAGTAAAGACGTTCGACCGAACGTCTCACCAAAACGTCCCGATGTCATTTTGTTTGTCAATGGCATTCCGTTGGTGGTCATTGAATTAAAAAATGCGGCGGGTGAGAATGCCACCATTCATTCAGCCTTTAAACAAATAGAAACCTATAAAGCCATTATTCCAAGCCTCTTTACGTATAATGGGTTTGTGATCATTTCCGATGGATTGGAAGCCAAAGCAGGTTCAATTTCTGCTGGGGAAAGTCGTTTCATGGCCTGGAAGTCTGCCGATGGAAAAGCTGAAGCATCCCATTTAGTCAGTCAATTGGAAACGCTGATTTCAGGAATGCTCAATAAAGAAACCCTGATCGACATTATCCGTCATTTCATTGTATTCGAAAAAACCGTAAAGACACAGCATGATGTGTCTCAAAAAGAAATACTCACCATAACTACCGTTAAAAAACTGGCCGCGTATCATCAATACTACGCAGTTAACCGTGCTGTTGAATCAACGCTCCGCGCCGCTGGATTCCCCTCCACCGGAGGGGTGGTCGAAGAACGGGGTGGTTCATTCTCCACGCAGGCCGGGGTGGTGGGGGTGGTAGAAGACCCGCATGGTATTTATCGCAACTCCAAAAACTACTTCGACCTTCCTTACAATCCACAGCTAAAAGAACGCGCACACGCATTGCGTCAAGCTGGTAACTTATCGGAAGTACTTTTCTGGAATCAGGTAAAAAACAAACAATTCAAAGGATACGACTTTGACCGTCAAAAAATAATTGGAAATTACATCGTTGACTTTTATTGCAGTAATTGCAATGTCGTGATAGAGATAGACGGTAGCAGTCACGACGACAAACAGGAATACGATGCCCAAAGGGATCAATACTTAGAGGCATTGGGATTGACCGTAATCCATATTCCTGTAATTGAGGTATTGCAGAGAATGGATGCGGTTATGGAAATGCTTTTTAACCACCCCACCCTTCGGGCACCTGGTGAGTCGCAAGGAAACTACCACCCCGCCCTAAAGGACACCCCTCCAAAGGAGAGGAATTTTGCAACGGAATCGCCCGAAAGCTATGGTGTTGCCGGGGTAAGGAAACAACCCGTTGGCGATCGAAAAGGCGGCGTAGTGTGGCATACCCAAGGGAGCGGAAAATCTCTTTCAATGGTTTTCTATACGGGTAAAATTGTATTGGCAATGGATAATCCAACCATTGTGGTCATTACCGACCGTAACGATTTGGACGACCAACTGTTTGATACTTTCGCAGCATCGAAACAGCTTTTGCGTCAGGACCCAGTACAGGCCGAAGACCGAAATCAACTGAAAGAGTTGTTAAAAGTGGGTTCAGGAGGAGTTGTTTTTACCACCATTCAGAAGTTCCAGCCCGAAGAAGGGAATGTTTATGAGTTGCTTTCTGACCGGAGAAATATTGTTGTTATTGCCGATGAGGCCCACCGAACCCAATACGGATTTAAAGCCAAACAAATCGATGTCAAAGATGAGAACGGCGAGGTGGTTGGTAAAAAAGTAGTTTACGGTTTTGCCAAGTATATGCGCGATGCTTTACCCAATGCCACCTATCTTGGTTTCACCGGAACCCCGATAGAAAGCACCGATGTAAACACTCCTGCCGTTTTCGGAAATTATGTGGACATCTACGACATTGCCCAGGCGGTTGAAGATGGAGCAACGGTTCGCATTTACTATGAAAGTCGGTTGGCCAAGGTGAATTTGAGCGAAGAGGGGAAAAAGCTGGTTGCCGAGCTGGATGACGAACTGGAACTGGAATACCCCTCTGATGAAGGTATAGCTAAAAACCGCGGTGGTAAATTCCCCTCCTCCGGAGGGGTGGTCGAAGACCGGGGTGGTAAATTCCCCTCCTCCGGAGGGGTGGTCGAAGACCGGGGTGGTCAAAAGGCAAAGGCCAGATGGACACAACTGGAAGCCCTCGTCGGAAGTGAAAACCGGATCAAACAAATTGCAAAGGATATTATCGAACACTTTGAACAACGACAAGCTGTATTTGAGGGCAAAGGAATGATTGTGACCATGAGCCGCCGCATTGCCGCCAATTTGTACGATGAAATTACCAAATTGAGACCGGAATGGCATTCGCCTGAATTGAATAAAGGAGCTATTAAAGTAGTGATGACTTCAGCGTCGTCCGATGGTCCGGAAATATCAAAGCATCATACCACCAAAGAACAACGTCGCACATTAGCTGAACGGATGAAAAATCCCGATGATGAACTAAAACTCGTTATTGTTCGGGATATGTGGCTTACCGGATTTGATGCTCCAAGCATGCACACGCTGTACATCGATAAACCCATGAAAGGCCACACCCTGATGCAGGCCATCGCAAGGGTAAACCGTGTGTATAAAGATAAACCTGGTGGTTTGGTTGTCGATTATCTGGGTATAGCTTCCGACCTGAAAAAGGCCCTTTCGTTTTATTCTGAATCAGGAGGTAAAGGCGATCCTACCATTTTACAGGAACAGGCTGTACAATTGATGCTTGAAAAGCTGGAAGTGGTTTCACAAATGTTTAATGAATTCCCCTCCATGGGAGGGGTGGTCGAAGACCGGGGTGGTAAATTCCCATCCCAAGGAAGGATGAATAGCAAAGTTGCTCGGGGTGGTTTTGCCTACGAAGATTATTTTAATGCTGGCACATCACAGAAACTATCGATGATTTTAGCAGCCGAGGAACACATCTTAGGGTTGGAAGATGGCAAGAAGAGATATATCAATGAGGTTAGTGCTTTGTCAAAGGCATTTGCCATAGCCATTCCGCACGATCAGGCGATGGATGCCAAGGATGAGATTTCATTCTTCCAGGCGGTAAAAGCCCGTTTGGCAAAATTTGATGGAACAGGTACGGGCAGAACCGATGAAGAAATTGAAACAACCATTCGGCAGGTGATTGACAAAGCCCTGATTTCGGAAAAAGTAATCGATGTATTTGATGCCGCAGGAATAAAGAAACCCGACATTTCAATTCTTTCAGAAGATTTCTTAATGGAACTGAAGGGGATGGAACACAAGAACGTTGCCCTTGAAGTCTTGAAAAAGTTACTGAACGATGAAATCAAGTCGAGGGCGAAAAAGAACCTGGTAAAAAGTAAAACCTTAATGGAAATGCTGGAAAATGCCATTAAGAAATATCACAATAAAATCCTGACAGCCGCTGAAGTCATTGAGGAACTGATTCATTTGAGCAAGGACATTGTTGAAATGGACAACGAGGCCAAAGCAATGGGGTTAACTGAATTTGAGTATGCTTTTTATACAGCAGTTGCTGACAATGACAGTGCAAGGGAGCTGATGCAACAAGACAAACTGCGGGAATTAGCGGTTGTTTTGACAGAAACTATCCGACAAAACGCATCGATTGACTGGACAATCAAAGAAAGCGTAAAAGCGAAACTGAAGGTTGCGGTTAAAAGATTGCTTCGTAAATACGGTTATCCACCCGACATGCAGCTGTTAGCCACCGAAACCGTTTTAAAACAAGCTGAAATGATTGCTTATGAGTTGACGAATAAATAATTCGTATTCTTAAGTTCCTTACATGACATTTTTACTGTACTCTGAGAACCTTTCCAATGGAGCTTGTTATAATCTTTCCCGCCGGACAGCACGAGTTTTCTTGTTCCGGGGTATGAAGGCTTGCACTCCTGTTCATCGGTTTCATATACTTTGATTATTCCAATATTATTCCAATAAGGTTCGGATATTATACAACGCTTATACATCGGTTTTAAAATTTTCGTAAAAAACGGTAAAATTTGTCAGGTTAATGTTGAAATATGTTAAAAAATGCAATTAAATTTTTCTTTTTTTATAAAATTCTGATTAACCGGTATTAACCATTAAATTCAGGTATTACCAACCATATAAAACGACAGCGACAATGATAGAAATAGTTAACAATAAATATGATGGAGTAATTGTTGACAATACAACGCTTCCGGATAAGAAAGATATATTCCAAAAAGAAATTTTACGATTAATTGAACAACTAAACAATAAAAAACTTCTATGGATAAAAATACCTATTGAGAAATCGGATTTTATACCAATATTAGCAAACCTTGATTTTGAATTTCATCATTGCGATGAGAAAAATTTATTGCTTGTTAAAAAAATGACTTCTGACGCTATCGTCCCTACAACAAAAAATTACATTGTAGGTGTTGGAGCGATTGTGTTTAATGAAGGACAACTATTGGTGATTAAAGACAGGTTCTCAACTGGTTATAAACTTCCCGGAGGACATATTGATAAGAATGAATCAATAAAAAATGCGGTGAAAAGAGAAATTTATGAGGAAACAGGCATCAATGTTGAATTTGAATCTATTGCTAATATCGGGCATTTTAGAAACGGACAATTTGGCGAATCGAATCTTTACATTGTATGCACAGCAAAAGCTTTATCAAAAGTTATCACAATAAACGACTCATCTGAGATAGCAGAAGCAAGATGGATATCTCCGGTAGATTTTTTAAATTCAGACGATGTAAATGCTTATAATAAGAGCGTTGTTGAGGCTGTTTTAAATAATAAGGAATTAAAACTCGTTGACCAAAAAATCAAATTAAAAGTACCGGATGGGGAAGTATTTTACTAAAAGTAAAATTCATTTAACTTATAGAAACTCAATGAAACATGCTTTTAAGTATAAAACAGAAACTGATCTTTTCTGCAATACTGGAAATCTTCCTTGCCTTGGGAGAAAATTCTGATTACAGCAGTAATTATCCGGGTATTAGCTGACCTTCCTTATTTCCTTGTGGGTACTGCCAGCAACGGGATATTGGTGGCAAAGAGGTTTTTCTTCGTGATATTCTTAGTGAAAACCATGTAAAGCAAACTCCTTTTATGTGGCTGAAAAGCGATCATTCGTATCTGGTTACCGCCGATAAACTGATCGATGGCTTTCTGGTTATCATCCACACTTTCAATTACTTCAAACGTAATGATGCCTTTTTGCTCCTGCGCGGAAAACTGGCGACGCAGGATTTCCATCTTCGAATGGGCATCGAGATTTTTTGCCTTGGTGACGAAATGGACCACCTTCAGCTTAAATTCAAAAGGATGGAACAAATCGAGGATCTCTGCGATGGAGGCCGCGTTGGCTTCCGACAGATCCGCGGCGAACATGATAGAACCAAAACCCCTGTATTCCAAAATCTGCGGGACTGTCAGTACCGGTACACGCGCGTGATCAATGATAAAAGTGGATACCTTGCCCCAAACGTTCACGTTGTTCCCTTTTCCGGTGGTTCCCATCACCACCACATCGGGTTTGAACTCGTGACAGATTTCACGCAACTCGTTCTCGATTTCACCACCGGTCACCCCTGAAGTGAGCACGACATTCTGAATTTTTTGATCAGCGATTTGGCCGTCGACCTTTTTATACAAGGCTTCCATGCTGCTGACAGCCTGCCGGTGAATCTCCTTCATCAATTCTTCATTGTACACCGTACTCATATCCAGCGTGTCAGGAAAACTGGTGTCGGCAATGATGATCTGATCGAAATAGGTATGAAAAAGCCTGATCTCCCCGCCGTAAACTTTTGCTATTTCCAGGGCGTATTTGCAGGTGATGTCGGTATGTCCCGAAAAATCAACCGGTACGAGAATTTTTTTCATAGACGTAAGTTTTATTTTTTACAGATCTGTCGAAAATTCCTGACGATGCTTTTCAGTCGCGATGGATGAGCGCATCCTCATGAAAACTTCATAAGTTCGGATTTTGAGTTGTGTTTTGAGGTAATACAGAAGACAAAGTTAACATTTCGACGAGTAATTTGCAATTCTTTCGGTTGGAGTACCTCTCTTCAAGCAAGGAGGCACGACGTTTCATTTCCTCCGGCGTAAATTCAAGAGAGAACAATTTTTCTGTCTTTTCCCTGAATTCATCGGGGGTTGATGCCGTGATGCACAACGGCTCCAGGGAAGTTCCGGCGGTCATGGCCGGGTTGACAAGGCAAAAACGGCCATTAAAAAGAGCGCTCAGCAATTTCAGTTTCAACCCGGTCGGTTGAAAGGTCACCAGGATGTTGACCTGGGCATCGTGCACAAGGGTGCTCATCTCCTTTTCATCGGGATTGACCCTCAGGCGGATGTTGCTCTTTTTATGGATTTTCTGTACCAGCCACCGGGGAGGATTGCTTCCGGCAATGACCAGTTCAGGCAGAGAGGGAAGCCATACCTTTTCGATGAGATAATCCACCGCCTGATAATTCTCAGGAACGGAAAGTTTCCCCTGGTACAAGGCATAAGTTCCCTTACCGGGTTTGCTTTGCACCACGTCCTCCGGGTGAAAACTGGGAAGGTAAACCACCTTGTGCGACGGGAACTTTTCCTGCAGATATCGCGTGTCATCCAACGAAACGGTCAGCATCAGGGTAGCAACCTGCAACACCTTTTGAAATGGTTTTAGCCGGATGGTTTCGGCTAAGAAAAAAAACTTTCTCCAGAGGCTTTTTTCGGCCTTGAAAAGGTGATAATAATAGTGATGCTCAATGTTGCTTTCCCGGTAGATTAAAGTCCGGCCCTGCAAACGCCGGTCAGACATGAATCCGCAAGAATGCAAACCTTCAAAAAGAATCGGATCATCGTCGGCCAAAAGGTTTTTCAACAACTTTTCCGGCATCCTGCTTTGTACGATGTATGGCCTGCGGGAGAGGTGGACCAGGAGTCCGCTTTGCCTGGTATAATAAAAAATTCTTTTGCAAAATTTTTCCAACTCCGGATCAGGCGATCGTTGATACAGGAAACAATGCAGCGTTATGGCCACTCCCTCGGCATGGAGCGCCCTGAGTTTGTAAAAGACATCGATTACCCCGCCATAGGTAGGAGGAGAGGGGACATCAAAAGAGATGATATGCAGTTGAATAGCCAAACCAGGAAGTCAGGTTATAAAAGTAGCGCTTTCCCTGATAACTCCGAGCAAAATTTGTTCTTCATTTTCCCAGCAAAGATCGGCGGAAGCCTGTTCCATGTTCCGCCGGAACCGTGCCATTTTTTCCTGATCCTGAAGCAATTCATCCAATTGCCGGGCCAGTTCTTCCGGTTGATGACTCACGATAAATTCTCCGATCCGGTACCGGTCGACGATGGCGCTCATTTCAGGGAAAGGGGAGACCAATACCGGGATCCGTGCCTGGATATAATCGAGAAATTTATTGGGAAGGGCAAAATGGTAATTGAGGCTGACATCCTTTTCGATCGATAAACCAAGATCGGCCGTCATCGTGATCGCGTGCAATTCCTGGAATGGCACCTGTCCCAACAGCATCACTTTCTCTTTCAGATTGTTCTCTGCAACCAAAGAAGCAATGGTTCCGGAAATATCACCGATGCCGGCGATCAGCAGCACCGCGTCGGTTTTCAGGTATTTCATGGCCAGTACCGCCTCCTC
>CALMDO010000279.1 GCA_937862805.1 uncultured Bacteroidota bacterium | reverse complement strand
GCCCCCGGAGAGATGGCAGAGTGGTCGATTGCGGCGGTCTTGAAAACCGTTGACCTGCAAGGGTCCGGGGGTTCGAATCCCTCTCTCTCCGCTCCCTTCTGATTTCAAAACAGGATCAGCGTTTTAACATAGTTTTGCAGGAGTTTATCTCGTTGGTAGGATCGTTCGTCTCTTCACCGGCTCTTTCTGATCTCTTACCCTGAGATCCATTTTCTATGCTTTTGGGATTTTCAGATTCTTTGTGGAACAGCGGCAATGGTTCTTTCAGGATTCAATTTTGTTTTCATTCATCAAGATTATTAATAATCTAAAAACCTGATCAATCCTCACAATATTGCAGGGAAAATCAACGTTGACCTGTTTATGAAAAACCTGCTATTGAAAACAGAGGAATATCTGCACGATCCGCGGCAGTCCGTCCTATGCATTGTCACTGTTAACAGCGGTTCTGTCCCGGGAAAAGCGGGAGCAAAAATGGTGGTTTTTGGGGACGGGAGCATCGAAGGCACCGTGGGCGGAGGGAGTATCGAAAAATGCGCCATCGAGGATGCACTGGAGTGTATGCGGTCACGAACCCCGCGAATGAAGGAATACAACCTCAGAAACGACCTTGGGATGACTTGCGGGGGAGAGGTGAGCATCTATTTTGAGCCACTTTCAAAACCTGCACGGCTTTATATTTTTGGAGGAGGACATATCGGAAAGATTCTGGCCCGGTATGCGACAGAATTGGATTTTGAAACCTGCCTGATCGACTGGCGGGCTGATCTGTTGCAACCTGACGAAAAAGCCCCGTACAGAAAAATCTGTAAACCATACCTGGAAGCAGCCGGTGAAATCGTTTTCGACAAAGAGAGTTACATTGTCATCGTTACCCCTAACCACGAAATGGATGAAGATATCCTGGCTGCAGTGGGTAAAAATGAGGTCGCCTACACAGGATTGATCGGTAGCAAACGCAAAACAGAGGCATTGAAAAAGAGATTTCTGGAACAAAAAATCCTGACTCTTGAAGAGATCGAAAAGGTGGACATGCCCATCGGGATCAAATTCAACGCGATTACCCCGGCAGAGATCGCCATCAGCATCGTGGCAAAACTGATCGATGTTAAAAACAGCAGGGGCTGAGGGTTCTGCTAATATTGAATACTATTGATCCTAAAAATATTGGATTATTTCAGGCTTTGAATAAGGTAGTTCCGGATCATTTGATCATCACTATCTGACAAGTGAAATAAGATATAGTTTTTCAGGCGCCACTTTTGTATGACCTGCTCTGTGAAATTCTCGCGAATGGCAAGGATCAGATTGCTTTTGGTGGTATTGAAAATATGATCCAGGTTTCCTGCCCATCCTTTATTATCGAGCTCGAGCTGGCCTATCTCGTCAATCACAATGACTTTAAATTCTTCACGCGTTGAGCGTTTCAAAGCATCAGTACCAGTCCTGTAACCATCTGCCAGGATGGCGTATTGTCCAATCTTCTCCTTTCCGGGTTCGTCACTCTTTATCAGCAGATGAGCCCTTTTAAAGGTAGCCGCATCAATGATGTCGTAACCGATGGTTGTATCATTTGCCATGATCCGTGGAGAAAAGATACCGGCAACGGGAACGTTTTCCATCATCAGGGATTGTACAAGTTTTTGGACCTGTGTGGTTTTCCCCTGGCCGATGTGCCCTGTGATGATAATAATTTTTGCGGTCAAGGCGGCCCGGATCTCTTCTAAACGTACATCGATACCCGATAACACATCATAAAGAAACCTCACCGGATTCTTCATAAATACCTTGAAATCAGGAATTCTGGCGATCATTCCGGGCAGACTGTCGAACGATAATTCCAATGCCAATGGTAACTGCCGGAACGAGGTCTTCAGGAAAAAATTCCGGATCACGGGATTGTACAATTCAGTTCCCAGAACCGAGAAACCAAGGATGATAAGAACTGCCCTGAAGTTCATCTGAACACCGATTAACAAGCCGTTGTGAAAAGGCAAGGATTGCATCGTGTTGAATACAAAGGCTGTAAGCATGGTGAGGACAACAAAACCAATCCAGAATTTTGGCTTGGACAATTGACGCAAAGCTCGTTTGTACCGCGTAATCCAGATCAGCACCACAAAGGGAACACTGAGGCTCCAGACAAACCAGGGAGCCAATGCCAGGAGGAACAATCCTGAAATAATGAAGACGATATCAAGCGACAACCAGGCAAGACTGTGGGGAAAAGCAGGGCGTGGTTCCGGACGCCTTGCTTCTGCTGAATACGGTACAAAGGGTTTCGCTTTACCAGGTTGGTTCACGAGCCTTCTGCCCACGCTCATCCCGAAGAGAGCAGAAACAAGGCCCATCAGTCCGTAAAGGGCCAGGAGTACCAGCACCGGTATCCATAGAATATTTTCCATGGTGATGCCGAGTTGCTTTTGCGAAAATTGGACAAGGCCGGTGTACACGTCCACGATGTTCATGCCATAAAAGATAATCAGGTTCAGGATCTTGTGAAACAGGTTCCAGGACATGGCAAGGATGCCACCCATCAGATATCCACCGGCTGTTCTTCCCAGCACCCTGATTGACAATTCGAGCAGGAGGGCCTCACTGAAAATGGCAATCATAGGGCCGAAAATCACGGCGCTTGGCGACAATGACTTCATCAGCGCACAGATCAGACCGGCCCTCCAGAAAAGTCCGTGCTCTTTCCACTTGTAGTTCGAGGAGATCAGAATGATGATTCCGATGGCAGTTAAAATATTGCCGCTGAATGGGATCTTAAGGTTGTGGACAAAACTGCCCAACACAATCTCAGAAGCAGCCCATGTTGTTCCAAGGACAGATGCTTTAATCCATTTGTCACTCAGTTGATGCTTTCGGGATATCGTCGCTGCCAATTTTCTATAGGTGCCAAAGCGGTGGCAATTTACCAAAGAAATTGAAGTCAGCAGAAGAAAATTTCAGTGAAAAGCCAATCCTCAATTCTTCTCGAACGTGAGGTAATCCGTTCCGCCATTCCCGCCACTGATATCCACAAGGCGAATTTTTTGGCCGGTCAGTTCCAGAATTTTCCAATCACTGCTGAGGCTTTCAAACTTATCCGGGCTGGCGAAAGAGATATAAAGTTTGGGTGTGCTGTCGTCGGTTCCCCTTGACCAGGTGCCTGTGTGGGTCGATTGCCCGTTGGTCGCGCTGATTACACCGTTCGTACTGAAGGTGAAGGTATGAGCGGTGAAATGGGTGGTTTCTTCATGGTCTGAATCCCAGAAATAGGTGATCCTCCAGTTTCCTGTTGTAAGATGTTCAGCGGTGACAGGCGTACCAGCAGGGGTGGTGTCCTCTTTTTTGGAACATCCTGAGATTACTCCGATTATAACTGCTAAGGCTAATATGGTTTTGTGAGTTTTCATAAGTCATGGATTTTAGGTTATTTTCGGCAAATATACTATTTTAAATTATACTAATTCCAAATAAAGAAAAGAGTAACTTACAACCGGCAGGCTGTCGAGGAAATTATTATTGAAATATTTGGAGACTGTAAACCAGTTGATGGTATGATTGTTACTACATACTGATCATTGGTTCAACGGGAGAATGGAAAAAACGTCTTTTCCGTTCTCCCGGGTCATTTCCATGGCTGTTTGGTTTTGCATGATAGCGCCACCCCACTGGTTAAAATCAAAGACAGAGGGGGTCTCAAACCAGCTCTCAAGGTTCATGCTGAGATTGAAGGACAGGGTGTCGTTATTGTTCAATAAAAAGGATGATCCGGGCAGACTGACACGGAAATAATTTTGGACAAAAGCATAGATCGAATCCGTGTTAAAGCCCGTGCCATGGTACAATTGTCCAATGCCCAGATGGAAATTGAAAGGCTGTAAAGTTCCCGTTGTATCTTTCCACTTACCGTCAAGCATCATGTAATGATACCCGCCACCCAGGACTTCAGGCCAGAACATGTTTACTTCCGGAGGGTTGATGAACATGAATGATTTGTTTTTCTCCACTGTGATGCCAAAGATAAAGCTGATGGAGTCATATTTCCCTGCCGGGAGGGGATCATAAAACAGGATCTTCTTTGTAGAAGGAATCTCTTCGTCCACATAAAACAAATCCTTCCATTGATGGATGAGCAATGTTGTTCCATCCTGCTTATAAAATGTGATTTCTGAAATAAAGTATTTAAGACCTCCCACCATATATTGGTTTCCTGCGGCATTTGTATAGATCAGCTGGTTCTCTTCGAGCAGATTCCCGTCAACTTTATGATCGATCAAAAAGATCACCCGACCTGTTTTCGGGTCATTATTGGTATCGGTATCTTTCTTACATGCAGAGACGGCTAATGCCATTGATACAAGGAGAATAATCCTGAAGAATTTTCCCATGACAGAGGAATAGGACTTCAAATTTACAAAAAAAACTGTTTGCAGGGGAGGGATGATCTTCGTGAATCGTTCAGGAATCAGCCTTTCGAGCAGTCATCAGAAAAACAGGATATTCCCTGACACTGCCATTTTCTGAAGTCTTTTTGATTACAAAGCAAGATTGATAGCGGATATCATCAAAATGGTTTCTTTTTAGCATCTTCAATAATTCATCCGGTTCAAAACCGTTATGTCCCGTAAAATGCTCATCATGAAAAGAACCATCCTCTTTGAAAAGATCTGCAATCCCCAGATAACCACCTGGTTCCAATAGATTGTAAAACTTGCAAAGGATTTTATCAATGTCGCCCACATGATGGAAAACCATTTGAGAATAGACAATGTCATAATTGCCGTTCATATCTTCCTTCTCCAGATCAAGCACCAGCGTTGTCATATTTGTAATCCCTTGTTCTGCAATCTTTTTATCAATGATGCGGATCATTTCCTGAGAGCTGTCGATCATCGTGACCGACTTCAGGCGATCTTTCAGCAGAAGGCTCAGTAATCCGGTTCCGGCACCCAATTCGAGTGCTCTCGTATCTTTCGTGAGAGGGACCATTTCGGTCAGCATTTGGGCAATAGCAACAGATCGTTGCAGATGAACCGGATTGGCGTCCCACCCGGAGGCTTTTATATCAAATTCATTCATTTCCTGCGTTTTAGTTACAATTTCCTTTTCATCGTCATTCATCATCCGATAAGCAAAGTTAGCCTTATCTCCGGATGAAAATGCACAGGCTGTCGTTAACAAGAACACACTTTTAATTTCTGAATACTATTTAGACCTGTTATAAATTTCATAAATAATCTCGTTGGTTTAATATTTAATATACTTTTGTTTCGTTATTCTACGAAATACAAAACGGTATGACTACTGAAAAGAAATAT
This sequence comes from uncultured Bacteroidota bacterium, assembly GCA_937862805.1. Taxonomy (GTDB): domain Bacteria; phylum Bacteroidota; class Bacteroidia; order Bacteroidales; family FEN-979; genus CAIVAT01. The sequence continues at coordinate 28,138 of CALMDO010000279.1, read as the reverse complement.
TATACGGAGAACCAGGAGAAGATGGCCCGGTATGCAAAAGCCATTGCTCATCCGGCAAGGGTCTTCATTCTTGACTTTCTTGCCGATAATATTGACAAATGTTGCTATAGTGGCGACATGGCCGAGGAAATACCTATTGCAAGATCTACCCTTTCAGAACACTTGAAGGAATTAAAAAAGGTTGGACTGATTCAGGGGGAGATCAATCCTCCCTACATAAAATATTGTATCAATAAAGAACATTGGGAAGAAGCAAAAAGATTGCTGAATCTTTTATTCGAACGATAATTTCAATTTTAATAATCGGATTATATGGAGATAAAAATTTTAGGCCCCGGCTGTCCGAAATGTAAAACTCTGGACAAGATAACGCGGGAGGTGGTCGAAAAAAACGGACTCAGTGCAACCGTCACCAAAGTGGAAGATATCATGGAGATCATGAAATATGGGGTGATGTCGACTCCGGCGCTTGTCGTTGACGAAAAGGTTCTTATCAAAGGGCGTGTACCATCCTCTGAAGAGATCAAACAATTATTGACCAAATAACAAAATGCATATGAAAAAGACAATGTTAATCTTCCTGGCCTTCATGATGGTATCGGGAATTTTTGCAGGAAGCCCGGCAACAAAGAAGATCGAAGTCTATTATTTTCATTTCACCCGTCGTTGCATGACATGTAACAATGTAGAAAAGGTTTCGAAAGAGGCTGTCGAGCAACAATACGCCGAGAAGGTGAAAGCAGGAGAAATTACCTTTAAAAGTATCAATCTGGATGAAAAGGAAGGTGAAGCTATCGGAGCCAAGCTAAAAGTGGAAGGCCAGACTTTGTTAATTGTTTCCGGTGAAAAAAGAGTTGATCTTACCGATAAAGGGTTCCTTTACGCCAACAACAGCCCTGAAAAGCTGAAAGCAGAGATCAGGAAAGCGATTAACGAAATGTTGAAATAACCATGAATTATTTACAAACCATCCTTGAGAATTCTCAGTATGCTTTTTTGACTGCTTTCATTCTTGGATTGATGACAGCGATCAGCCCCTGTCCGCTTGCGACCAATATTTCCGCCATCGGGTTTATCAGCAGGGATATTGAGAATAGAAGAAGAGTGTTTATTAAAGGATTGGTATATACCCTGGGGAGAGCAATTTCTTATACAGGACTCGGGGTAATCCTTTTCCTGGGAGCCAGTAAATTGAAGGTTTCCCTGCTGTTCCAGGGATGGGGAGAAAAGCTCCTGGGGCCGTTGCTTATTCTCATCGGGGTTTTCATGCTGGATTTCATCAAGATCAAATTCCCGGGATTTTCCGGACTGACTGAAAAGATGGGGGAGCATAGCAAAAAAAGCTATTGGGGAACCCTGTTGTTAGGAATGGTTTTTGCCATGGCATTCTGCCCGTACAGCGGTGTTTTGTATTTTGGCATGCTGATTCCCGTTACTATTGCAAGTGCCGGCGGACTATACCTGCCTATCATTTTCGCTATTGCTACAGGGCTCCCGGTGATCATTTTTGCATGGTTACTTGCCTATGCAGTCGGCAATGTGGGGAAACTCTATGACCGTATCAAAATATTCGAACTTTGGTTTCGTAGAATGGTCGCTGTTCTGTTTATTGCCGTAGGTGTTTACTACATCATTATCTTTTATTTTTAATATGGAAGGGTTCTTTTCAGGGATCGGTTTCAAAAGCGGGGGTATCCTTAATGTAACCCCAAGACTGGCGCTGGAATTATGCAGAAAGGGAGCGTTGTTAGTCGATGTCAGGGAAGCTGATCTGAGCAGGTTCAAGATGTTTGATGTTCCTGAAATTCTCTATTGTCCTTACAGTATTTTGGAAGAGACATTTCAGGATCTTCCTGCAGATAAGCCAATGATTTTTGCTGATGCGGCCGGACTGCACAGCCGGGAAGCAACGGAACTGGCTATTAAAAAGGGCATTGAAGACCGGGTGGCTAATCTTGCCGGTGGACTGATTGAATGGGAGAGAGATGAGATGCCCCTGATCATCGATAAAAGCGAAAAACTTTCGGGTTCGTGCATGTGCCAGCTCAGACCCAGGGAAAAGAAATAGTTTTTTTTTAACATTAATTTCGTCTTTCTACGAATTACTAAGTGGTTATAAAATGAAAAAGACCATCGGATTTATCGGAGGAGGCAGAATAACCCGGATATTCCTCCAGGCTTTCCAAAATAAAGGATTCTTTCCGGAAAAGATCGTTGTCTTCGATATCAGCAAGGATGTCCTATTGGCCTTGCAACTGAAATTTCCGACAGTAAAGGTATCTACACTTGGCGATGCAGCAAGCCAGGATATCGTATTTATTGCCCTTCACCCACCGGTCATCCTGGACACACTTGAGCAGGTGAAGGGAAACATTAAGGAAGGCTCCTGCGTGATCTCACTGGCTCCCAAGATTACGATGGAAAAAATTTCTGCAAAGCTCAATGGGCTGAGAAATGTTTCCAGGATGATCCCTAATGCGACCTCTTGCATCAATAAAGGGTACAACCCGGTCTGCTTCTCAAAGGAATTCAGTGAAAGGGAAAGTATCCTGGAGATGTTAAAACTTCTTGGAGACACCTTCATTACTGAGGAGTCCAAATTAGAGGCTTATGCCATTGCTTCAGCCATGCTGCCGACATACTTTTGGTTCCAATGGAAAGAATTGCAACAAATTGGCACAAAGCTGGGGCTTAATGAAAGCGAGGCGAGAGAGACAGTAGAGAAAACCTTGACGGCGACCATTGAGACGCTGTACCATTCAGGGTTGAAATATGAGGAAGTCCTTGATTTAATCCCTGTCAAACCGATTGCAGCGCATGAACCCCAGATTAAAGAGATCCTTTCAAATACCCTGAACGCTTTATTTGAAAAAATCAAACCCTGACCGCATGGTCTCAATCCGTATTATTTGCCGTGAATGCCCGGATTTTTTGGAACTGGAGACGATTTGTCACCGGATCATCAAGGAAAGACAATAACAGGTCGATATCCAAAAAGGGAGAAATCGATCGATGGATTGATGATTTGCTAAAGGAGTATTTCTATTAAAATTCATTTTTGAACCACGAAAGTTTATTAATGGGAGCCTCTGTTGAAAGCAAAACACGGATTAAAGGGATTATCAATGTCCTGCTGATCATCCTTGGAATAGGCTTTTTAGCCTTGTTATTCCTGTTCAGGGGGAGTATGAATAATCTTATTTCAAAGAAAATGGCAGAACAAGCCGGGGCAAAGACAAAGAAGACAATGGCTCAAGTTTTGGACTCTGCTTATAACTATCAGAATAATGGAAAGGTTTACAAGATCACATTCCTCGAATTCGGTGCAACCGGTTGTATCTCTTGCCGGAAAATGGAACTGGTCATGAAAGAAGTCAGGGAAAAATATCAACAGACCGTGAATGTGAAATTTTATAATGTATTGTTGCCGGAAAACCAGGAATTCATGAAGTATTACGGAGTTGCTGCGATCCCCACCCAGGTGTTGCTGGATAATTCAGGCAAGGAAATTTTCCGTCATACCGGATACTATTCATTTGATGAACTGGAACAGGAATTCAAAAAGTCAAATCTCTTATAAGCATTTATGAAAAAGATATTTATGATAGTACTGACAGGCCTGGCATTGCTCTCCGCCTGTTCCAAAAAGGATAATACCGCACCAAGTTCCCAGATCAGGATCGATAGTATCACTGCTTCAGTGAATCCGGTTGTGGCCTATGATACATCGGTGATCACTGTCTATGCAACCGGCGTCAACCTGCAGTATGGTTGGGTGGTCAATCACGGTAAGATCAAAGGCAGCGGAACGACTGTGAAGTACTCTGCTTGCCAGAGTTGCCGGGGATTAAATACAATCACTTGCAGGGTTTTCAATGAAACCGGCGAAGTAAGTGATACCATCATGGTCCGGGTTACCCCTTGGCACAGTAAATAATAGAAATCATGCTGCAGACTGCAAAATATTTACTAATTCTTCTCTGCCTGTGCACTGGTAACAAGGCGTTTTCACAATGCTGCACCTCCGGCAATCCATTTATCAGTGATGCTGAGCAGCCTGCCCTTCAATCCAGGATTCTTACAGCATCCCTGAACTACCGCTACAGCCACTCCGGGAAGTACTACTCGGAAGACTCCCGCTTTACGGAATTGCCGTTCCAGGAAATAGCTTACAGTAATTACACAGAACTACAGGTCGGCTATGGCATTACCAACTGGCTTACTGCCCTGACTGATATTGGATATTTTGTTAACAAAACCCTGCAAACGCCCGGCGTTGATTCTTACAAAGGATATGGAATCGGGGACCTCGGGCTGTATGCAAAATTCAATGCCTATTCAAATTCCCGGCTCAGGCTTACAATATCACCAACCGTGGGCGTAAAATTTCCCGTTGGGGTATTTGACCAGGAATTAGAAAATGTACAGCTACCGATCTCTGTTCAACCATCGGCAGGGAGTTACCGTTATCTTGCGAACCTGTTTATCTCAAAAGGATTCGGGAAGGTAGCGTTGGCCGGATTTGCTTCCTATGAATATTCCCAATTGATTGAATCAGAGAACTTCTATTACAAGTATGGTGACCAGTGGGTAGCAGCTCTGTATTTCAATTACAGGCCGTGGAAGCGATTCACCATCGACCTGCAGGTCAGAAATGAGTACAGAACAAAGTCCACAAGGGAGAATGACGACATAATCGAATCCTCCGGCTATGACGTTGTGTTTTTCACCCCTCAGGTGACTTATGCCTTCAAGCATGACTGGTATTTATCAGCCTATGGAGATATCCCCTTGCACAAATATTGCAACGGCATCCAGTTGTCATTCGGATATGCAGTATCAGTGAGAGTCACCAAGAAGATTGATTTCATTGCTTTAATGGCAAGAAAAAAATCTGCTGGCCCAAATGGATCGGAGACCAAGTAACTTATTTGAGATAAATAAAAACATCAATATTATGTCTGAACAATATAAACCAGGCTTTATCATGTGCGTTTGCACGGGTAAATGCCCCGGCTTCTCCCAGATGGATATCTGGGATTTCATCAACCGGGTAAGAATTGAATTGCCGGTAGAATATGGCTTTATCCATCCCCAGCTTTGTGAAGAGGACGGCGACCGGTTTTTGATGGATTTTCTAAAATCACATCGTAAAGTGGTGATCGGAGGCTGTGCGCCCAATATGCAAAACAAGCTTTTCAGGGATGCCTTTACAGCATCCGGTCTTGATGTTACTAAGGACCTGATTCCTATTGACGTGCGTGATATGTCGACCGACCAGGCTGTGGAAAAGGTAAGCCAGGCATTGAGAAAATCAGAGGAGGCACAATGAGCGAGACCACTTTCATGGGCGTCGAACGCAACCTGATCGACTGGAAACCGACCATCGATTATTCCAAATGCAATTATTGCATGGATTGTGTGGAATTCTGCCCGCACAAGGTATTTGAGGTCAGGGATAATGATGAGATCAGACTGATTGTGAAGAACCCTCACAATTGCGTGGTTTTCTGCAGGGCCTGTTCTAAGACCTGCGGACCGGATGCCTTGTCATTTCCTGATAAGAATGCGACGACCCAGCGAATTAAAGAGATACGAAAGGAGATGGAAAGCCATGGCTGAGAAATATGTTATCCTGCCCTGCAACGGACTTGACAAATGCGCAGGCCTGGTCACCCGGGAACTTGCACTCAAATTACATGAGCGATGGGATTCGGAGATCATTTGTCCCGTTTTTTACCGTGTTTCTGAAGCAAAATACAACAAGCTCGCTGCTGAACGGCCGCTGCTGGTCATTGACGGATGCCCGACCCGCTGTGCAAGTAAGCTCGCTGTGGAAAAAAACCTGAAGGTTGCCCGGCGGATCATTGTCGCTGATGAAGCCAAAAAACATCGTATTGGGTTAAATGATGGCCTGAGGATTACCGATCTGGAAAGGAGGTTCATCGATGATCTCTTTGAAGAGCTCAACAAAATTGAAGAGACAGTAAGGCCGGCATCTGAAAATGAAGCCGTATCTTATAATTTCGATTATGAAACCATTCAAAACCGAAAATTCATTTTCAGGATACCCAAAAACGGAGAGGTCTTCTTTAATGAAAATGATTGCTGGGCATGGGTGAACGGAAACCGGGCGAGAATAGGCGTGACGGATTACGTACAGCAAAACCTCTCGGATATTCTCTATTTCTATCCTCCGGAAGTCGGAGATGAAATTGATCAGTTCGGTGAGTCAGGGTCGATAGAATCATCTAAAGCTGTATTTGAACTGGTCTCGCCTTTCAGCGGGAAGGTGGTTGCCATCAACGACAAGCTTGCGACAAATCCTGAGCTCATCAATGAAAACCCTTATGAGCTGGGTTGGATAGCCGAACTTGAATTGACTGATCCGGAAGGTGACAAAGAACTTCTGATAGGTTTTGAAAGATATATTGAAATAACACAGAAAAAGGTGGAGGATGCAGATGTCAAATAAAGTAAAAGTGATACCGTGCAGCGGTATCGGCAAGGTGTTTGGACTGGTGGCACGCGAAGCCGCCTTGAAAACCGTCGTTGAGCTATGTCCGGAGAAGGCGGAAACGGTCTGCCTTGCATACATAGTGACCGGCGACGAAGAGGTGAAGGCGAAGATGAAGGATTCCGGTTGCATCACGGTTGACGGTTGTCCGAAAATGTGTGCATCAAAAAATGTATCCCTTGCGGGAGGGATCGTGGTAGATGAAATCAAAGTTCTTGACACGGTCAAAGACCATAAAGGGAAGAAATTCGGATCGCCCACAGAACTCAGTGACGACGGGTATTTAGTCGTTGAAGAGATCGCGGCCAGGATTGAAACACGTATCAATGAAATTGCATAAGGGGGTTTTTATATGGCAATATTGAAAGTCGGCATATTATCCTGCAGCGGAGAAGAATGTCTTGGTGGAACTATTTCAAGGCTGGCTACACGGAAGGTTCTTGAGGAAATGAAAATGGTTGATACCGTGACGCTATGTTTGCCACTCTATAATGCAGGGGGCAAGGAGGAAAGAAACTTTGCCAGTGTCTTTCCGACCATCTCAGTGGATGGCTGCGATAAGCTCTGTGCCAAACGAAGCACGGAAAAATACAGTGGCAGAATCAACGGATCTATTGATGTTTCAAAGATCATCGGAAATGAAAATGCGCTCAACACAAAGATCATCCGGAATAATGATCTGAAAGAAGAACATTATCGAATGGTGGATGAGGTTGCAGGGGAGATCGTAAAAGCAATCAGTGATCTTGAACCGAACTCATACGCAGGAAAAACATTCCGGGGATGCGGCTGCGGGGACTAAAAAAATAACGCAATTATACGTTATAATTATCAAAGCATGGCTTACGCAAAAACTGATCTTTTCGATCAAGAACTGAATTCAACAGCTACCCTTTTCAAGGCACTTGCACATCCCGCCAGGCTGGCAATTCTGAAGTACCTTGCAGAGGTCAAGGTGTGCATAACCGGAGACATTTCGGATGAATTGCCTCTGAGCCGTACGACGATGAAACAACACCTAATCGAATTGAAGAACGCAGGACTAATCAGGGGAACCGTCGATGGGGTCAGGGTCAACTACTGCCTGAACCCGGGGAAGATCAAAGAAATGATACAAATAACTGTTTCTTTCCTCGAAAAAATCGATGTCGAAGAGGAACATCAATGTTAGACATAACATGTTAAAACTAAAGAAAATCATTCTATCACATCATCAAATGATCTATAAATCTTCAAATTTTCAAATCGAATGCGTATTCTCATCCTTTGCACCGGAAACTCCTGCCGTAGCCAGATGGCAGAGGGATTTCTTAAATCTTTTGATTCACGACTTAAAGTATATTCAGCAGGGACCAACCCGGCAGCCAGCGCAAATCCCAATGCTATTGCGGCCATGAAAGAGGCAGGTATCGACATATCCGGTAAAAGACCCAAAAATGTAGAGATCTTTCTTTCCGATTCTTTTGATTACGTGATTACTGTGTGTGATCATGCAAATGAAACCTGTCCGCATTTTAGTGGTCAGGTCAGGCACAGGCTGCACATGGGATTTGAAGATCCATTTGAGGCCGGTGGGACTAAAGAAGAAGTTATGTCTGTTTACCGTCGTGTACGAGATGAGATCAGGGAAGGGTTTCTGAACTTCTATCGGGAGATAAAGCCTGAAATTGACAAAGAAGCGGAAGGTATACAGGAAACCATTATTGGGGATTCCGGCGGAAACAATGACGATTGCAACTGTGGGGGCGATTGCTGTCAACCTAAGAAAAAGAGCATCTGGCCAAAGGTTATCTTCACTTTGGTAATGCTGGCTGCGATGGGTGTGATTGTGGTAAAGTTGTTTTTCACTTCTTCTCCGGTGACTTCTACCCCGGTGAAAAACAGCCAAATTGTAAATGATCAGAATTCACCGAAATGGGCTGACAGCTGCAAATCCGCTTCAGGCTGCGACACAACCAAGGGATCTTCCTGTTGTCCAAAAAACTGATCAGATGGAAACCTGGATCAAAAGTTTGATGGAATATGGCCAACCGGGAGCACTCACGTTGGTTGCCGTCTTCGTTCTTGGCATGACCGCGGTGGTCACCTGTGCCTGTAATTACGCGCTTTTTGCCGTTGTTGCGGGGTATTCAGGGTCGTTGTCCGGTGAGAAGAGAACTAAAAAGGCCTTGCCGGGCGTGTTGGCATTTCTTGCCGGGGCTGTAATCTCGATGGCCATCATGGGGACTTTGTTCGGTTACGCCAGTAGCATGATGGCCGCCACTTCAGGAACCTGGTGGAAAATCGTGTCAGGGATCATCTGTATTGTATTCGGATTGTGGTCAATGGATTTTCTTCCCTTCAAAATGCCTGTTCCGAAAATCGGTAAAGGAGAACCCAAACCAGGGATCATACCTGCTATCATTTTCGGGTTGACCGTTGGCGGGATATCAACTGCTTTCAATTCCTGCTGCAATCCTGTGTTCCCGGTAATTCTGGCGGCATCCTTCATCAAAGGAAGCGCTCTTTGGGGCTTCCTGATGCTGACCTCCTTTGCTCTGGGATACGCATTGCCACTTTCTCTTGGATTTGCAGGGATCAGGTGGGGACTCGGTAAATTGTCAAAACCTGTAGGAAAAATTGCTAAAATCGTTCCGTATGCAGGAGGAATCATGCTGGTAGTTATGGGATTTTATTTTCTGCTAACTCTATAAACTATGAAATCGGACTTTATCAAAGGAAACCTGGATATCGGTGTTATGACTATTCCGTTAGTGGCAACCGAATGGAGCACCCGTGACCGACTCGAAACCATCAAGGTCAGATGGGCTATAGGCCGGATGAATTACAAGGTGAAACCGGGCATTTACGCGGTGGGATCGCCCGACAGGCAGTCGCATGTCTTTGTTTCGGCAAACTACAAACTGAGCTTCGATCACTTGCGCAGGGCTTTGGACGGACTGAATGCCTGGATACTGGTGATCGACACCAAAGGCATCAATGTTTGGTGCGCAGCCGGAAAGAAAAATTTCAGCACAAAAGAAGTGGTTCGCCGGATCAGGATTCATCAACTTGAACAGGTGGTTGACCACCACCGGATCATACTGCCGCAACTTAGTGCGACAGGCGTTTCGGCTCACGAGGTTAAAAAGATGACCGGGTTTTCGGTAACCTATGGACCGGTCAGAGCATCAGATATCATAGCCTTTCTTGAAGCTGGTATGAAGGCGACCGACGCAATGCGGACCGTGACATTTCCGTTTAAGGAAAGGCTGAAACTGATTCCGGTTGATATCTTTTACGGAAAGTATTATTTGATCCTGATCCCTGCATTGTTCTTCATCCTGTCGGGCATTTCCAGGGTGGGATATTCTGCCGGCCTGTCTGTTGAGCAGGGTTGGAAAGTTGTCGTGAATCTTTTTGCCGCTTATTTGACCGGATGTGCCGTAACCCCGGCATTGTTGCCCTGGATTCCCTTCCGCAGATTCTCCCTGAAAGGACTGTCGATGGGAATCATAGCAGCCCTGATCCTTTTTCTTTCGGGGATGATGGGGACAAACCTGATCGAAATCGCCTCCTGGTTCCTGTTAGTCCCCGTGGTGTCGTCGTTCATGGCGATGAATTTTACAGGATCGTCAACCTTTACATCGCTTTCTGGTGTTCAGAAAGAAATGAAAGTCATGTTGCCGGTCCAGATTGTTCTGGCCAGCCTTGGCCTGATTACCTGGATTATTTCAAGATTTTTAACCTTATAGCAAAATGAACGGTTTTGTATATTTACCGGATGTCGTAACATTGGAACTCGATGACCGGTTGTGCAACGGATGTAAAATGTGTCTCAATGTTTGTCCGCACGGTGTTTTCGGTTTCAGAGACAAACGGGCCTATATCATGAACAGGGATCTTTGCATGGAGTGCGGCGCTTGTGAAATGAATTGCCCGCAGGGGGCTGTTAAAGTCAAATCGGGAGTGGGTTGTGCTGCCGGTATCATCAACGGATTGCTGCGGGGAACAGAACCGACCTGTGATTGCAGTACGAACTCATCCTGTTGCTGATCTGAAGATTTGAAAATGAAGCGTGAAATGTCAAAAAAGTACCCGTCCACCGGGAAGTTAACTAATCTTGAATCCCCTCCGAAAAACCTTCCCGACGGTTCAAACCTTCCAGGTTTTTGCTAATGAACATGTTTACATTAAGATAACAAAAAATCTATTTATTGAATTCAAACCTGGAAGGTTTTTCGGAGTGGATTCAATCTTAAATTTTCAACATGATGAAAACGAGATTAAAATTTCTTGACAGTTATCTAACTCTGTGGATCTTCCTGGCCATGGCAGTCGGTGTCGTTTGGGGATGGCTATTTCCCGGCATTGCAGACTTCTGGAATTCGATGTCATCCGGCACTACCAATATTCCGATTGCCATCGGATTGATCGTGATGATGTACCCGCCCCTGGCAAAAGTCAGGTATGAAGAGCTTGGCGGTGTATTCAAAAACACGAAAGTGCTGGGTTTATCATTGGTCCAGAACTGGATCATTGGTCCGGTTCTGATGTTCCTTCTTGCCATCATTTTCCTGCAGTTTAACATTGATTACATGTATGGGTTGATCCTCATCGGTCTTGCCCGTTGCATTGCCATGGTGATCGTCTGGAATGAGCTCGCCAAAGGCGACACGGAGTATTGTGCAGGATTGGTCGCTTTCAACTCCATTTTTCAGGTTTTGCTCTTCTCGGTATATGCTTATCTTTTTATCGCTGTCTTTCCGGCCTGGTTTGGCCTTCCCACAAACAGTGCAGTAGAGGCTATCACGATCGGCCAGATCGCAAAAAGCGTATTCATCTATCTGGGGATTCCTTTTATTGCAGGATTTCTGACCCGTTTCCTCCTGATCAGGGTCAAAAGCAAGGAATGGTACCACTCCCGGTTTATTCCCAAGATCAGCCCGCTGACGCTTATTGCATTGCTTTTCACTATTCTCGTCATGTTTTCGCTTAAGGGCGAATACATCGTGAAGATCCCGCTTGATGTGATCCGCATTGCCATTCCTCTGACGATTTATTTCATCATTATGTTCCTGCTTTCATTTTTCATGAGCCGGAAGGTGGGGGCGACCTATGAGCAGTCAGCGACCCTTTCATTCACGGCTGCCAGCAATAACTTCGAGTTGGCAATCGCTGTTGCCATAGCGGTCTTCGGGATCAATTCGGGGGAGGCCTTTGCAGCCGTCATCGGTCCACTGGTAGAGGTTCCTGTGCTAATTGCGCTGGTCAATGTCGCACTTAAGTTCAAATCGAAATACTTTTAGGGAAGCCAGCTTTCAGCTACCAGTTTTTCGTACATTTATGCTTCAATTACTGCCATAAAATCTATATTTACTTGTAAAACTTCCACTTATAAAACGCTGTGTGTTTTTTTTAACGATTGTGTCCGCTTTTTTTTCTTTTTCCGGCTTTTCGGAGACTGTCGGGATTGATCGCGCGAGGATCGCCGGTCGGGAATTTTTCAGTCGGAATTGCAGCATGTACCACTTGCCGGCTCACGAAAATGCTTCAATTATTTCGGAATTCACTGTTGGGGAAGCAAAATCTCCGGATTATTATGTATTCAATTTTTCAGGAACAGGATTTGTGATTGTGTCTGCGGATGATGCCGTGTATCCTGTGCTGGGATACTCCTATGAAAGTGCGTATTCCCGCGAGAATCTCTCTCCCGAATTCAGCTTCTGGATGGAACAATATGTGAACCAGATCAGGCATGTGAGGGAAAACCATCTGCCAGCCGATGCGACTATTTCCCGCGCGTGGGCCGGATTGCTCGGTATGGAATCGCGGGAAGAGAAAGATGGCAGCAATGATCCCTCTAAAATTTCTCCTCAAATCTTCTCCGACAAAACCCCGACTGAAGTTCAACCCCTGATCGGCGATATATGGCACCAGTACTTACCGTATAATGCACTTTGTCCGGCCGATACCGGGTGTTGGGGCGGACATGTGCTGGTGGGATGCGTGGCTACGGCCATGAGCATGATCATGCATTATTGGAGATATCCTGAGACGGGGCAGGGGTCTCATTGTGATAATGCAGCGCCGGTGTATGGCAGTCTGTGCGCTGATTTCGGTGCGACAACGTATGACTGGAACGGGATGAAACAGAGTCTGAACGTCGAGTCGGACCCCGTGGCTATTCTTTGCTACCATACCGGGATATCGCTGGACATGGTTTACGGTCCCAATATTTCCTGGGCGTTTACGAGCAACGTTGCACCAGCTCTGGTGAATTACTTCGGATATTCCCCCTCTGCGCAGTACCTGAACCGCTATGAATATTCAACCTCTGACTGGGTTTCACTGCTTAAAGCCAATCTGGATGCTTCAAAGCCGATAGAGTACAACGGAGATGGTCCTTCAGGCGGGCATGCCTGGGTTTGTGATGGATATCAGGGCGACAATTATTTTCACATGAACTGGGGATGGGGTGGAACATTTAACGGATATTTTTACCTGCATAACCTGAACCCCGGAACTTACACCTTTACCGGCAATCAGTCCGCTACTATCAACATTCAGCCCGATGTGGCCTCGTACCCGACCTACTGTGCAGGCGCCGACACAGTTTCAACTTCGTACGGCGGCAGCATTGAGGACGGAAGCGGCCCAAAGGCTGACTATCCCCCGGGTTCAGACTGCAGCTGGCTCATCACGGCAACTGACGGCGACAAGAACATCACCCTCACTTTTTTACGCTTTGCCACCAATTCCGACGATTTTGTGAAGATCTACGACGGATCAGCCACTTCAGATCCCCTGCTGGCTCAGTATTCAGGAAGCACCCTTCCCGACAGTGTCACCTCCACCGGTCCCATCATGCTCGTGACGTTTAGTTCGGGGAGTGGTAGGGGTGCTCAGGGATTCCTTGCCGAATATACATCAGACTATATTGATTTTTGTAACGGAACCACGATCCTGACCGAGGCCGCCGGGAATTTCACCGACGGAAGCGGCATGTTTCAGTACCACGACGCCACCAACTGCAAGTGGAGGATCAATCCTCCCGGTGCTACACGCGTTACCCTGATTTTCAACAGTTTCGACACTGAAGCCGGCAATGATAAGGTCAGCGTTTACGATGACCTTACCGGTGATCTCCTCGGCCAGTATTCTGGTAAGTATACCATACTGCCGCCCCCTGTCACCTCAACATCCGGACAAATGCTCGTGATGTTTACTACCAACCAAACTATTCGCGGTCAGGGCTGGGAGGCCTCCTATTCCAGCAACGTAGGCACACCCGAAAATGACATCCGTCATCAGATCACCCTGTTTCCAAATCCCGCCACAGACGTCTTGCATGTCAGCATCCCAGCCTCCGTCAACAGCCTCCAAAGCCACATCGACATCCTCGACCTCAGCTCCAACATCCTCCTCAGCCACTCTTTGCATGATGTTACTACTGATCTCGACGTGAGCCGCCTCTCCCCCGGTATGTATTTTTTGAAGGTAAACACCAGTGAAGGTAACTGCATGAGGAAGTTTGTGGTGAGCGCACGATAACCCTGCATCGGGGATAAACAGCTTGAATGCCGAACGCTCCATAAAAATTAAACCAGTGGGGTAGATCAAGACCGGTTGTAGTGAGGCATGTCGAAAGGAATCACCAGCGAAAGTTCGATGATGCCTTTGAGTTCATCACCCTCGATCCAAGGCGACTGGTAGATCAGTTTTTTTCTACCGTTTTTTTCAATTGTATAAACGTTGTTGCAGCGGGTACGAATGATCTCCTGGATCTTTTCCCGGGATTGCGCACCATGGCAATCCATCAGGTTTTTCCCAATGAGCGCCGCGCCGCCGTCTTTGGCGTAATTCCTGATCGCCGCTTCATTCATGTAGATGATGATCCCTTCGGTATCGCAGACGATTACGTTGCCGTCGAGGTGTTGGATGAATTGCATAAATAGAAAAGTTTAGTTCACATTTCTTCTTGCCATCGGCCAGTTCATCAATCAGGAAACCGGGTAAGATGGGTTTTGCCAATAGATTTTATCTGACTATCGGGGATACCGGCAGAAGAAGCATATCTCGGCCAATTTCTAATCACATCCGTGATCTGGCCAATAATTTCGCCGGGCTTCCTGATGTTCATCCGTTCAGCAACCAGGATCAAATCGGTATAATTTATTCCGGATCGCTTCCCATTTATAGAAAGTTGATGCTGTGCAAGATATTTATGAGATGGCTTAAAAGTATAGGTCATATCGTAGGCAGGTGCCAGCCGCCATTGACCTGACTTATCCATCAGAAATGAAATGTTTTTTGTGTGATCATCATTGTTTACTCCTATTACATTGAATACCATTCGTCTGTAAAGTTGATCGGCATCGGGGTAAGGCAGCCTGCACTCAGTCATTGAGATTCCACAATCCTCAGCCATCAAGTGATAGACATTCTCAATACGGCCATACCCTTTGGGATCACCCAGTTGCGCATCGGTGACGCCATCAAGCTTGATAAGCCAATGGGAATATCCTTCAGGAACGTCCAACTGGCCAGACCTGACAGCACCATGCCTTTTGATTGCAATTACCGCTTTAGCACGGGCACCTCCAGCCGAGGTGCCTAACCTGATGATAACGAGCAGGGCCTGCTTTTGATCTTCTGAAATATCAGCGCTTAATTGACCTCTTCTGTTTACCGCTTGCTGAGCCAGGTCAACAAGCTCCGAAATTTCAAGAACATTGGAAGATCCTCTTTCAATACGGGTAGCCGGGCGAAACTCCAGGGCGCCCATACCGTGTTTACCAATATAACACAGCATGTCAGCAGGAATGCCGGGAAAACTGTAGATGCGGCCTTCCCCGGATTCGGACAATGACATCGTCAGGGGTGCTATATCCCAGGAATAGCGGAAGAACCCCGGATCGAACGCGAAGCTGGCAATGCGGTTGGTTTGATCCCAAAACACTGCACCGACATAGATCTCCCAAAGAAAAACTCTGGCGACCTCTACCATTCGTCCCCCTCCTTATTTTTCCGGATACCCTTACCTGAAGCCCTCAGCCTGCCTTTGGCAGCGAGTTTTGCCACTGCAATCGGGCTGATGGCAGATGCCACTTTCCAACTGTCGAGTATATGAAATTTTTGCAAAGCCCGGAGTACCTGAATTACCCTAATCAGTGAAACAGAAACTTTACCCGGTTCGATTTTACTGATGGCCGAGCGTGAAAGACCTGCTTTTTCGGCTAATTGCTCCTGTGTCAGATTTTGCTGCAACCGTAACTGTTTAAGTGTCTGACAAGGATCGGAAACAATAGCCGGATCACTCATGCTATACCAATTTGCTGAAGGTGTTCGTGTAACCATACCAATTAGTGGCTTATAATGATTACTAAAGGATTCATAAGAATAGTAATAAGCTTACTTTCCGATACAGAAAGTAACTATATCTGTATATCAGATAGTTACGATTATGAGGTACAAATAGGGTACAAAAAATGACAGAAAAATCATTGAAAAATCATCCATTTTCTATTTGAAAAAAATCTTGTAACCCTTGTCATTGTTATTATATGTGAATATTATAGATATATAAATATCATCCCGCATATCATGTTATAAAGTCCAGGTAATTCTCCTGGTTAATCACTGAAAATTCTGCATCAGGGTACTCCTCAGCCCATTTACGCGGAGTTTTAACCGTTTTTGTGCCCCATTTGAATTCATAACCAAATAATTTTCCGTCGCGTTCTTCGATCAGATCGATTTCCTTTTGTTCATAAGTGCGCCAGAAAAATATATTTGCATGCATTCCTGTGTACGCCCTTTTTTTCATGCGTTCAATAAACAGGAAATTTTCCCACAGATTTCCAATGTCGTTGCGGACTTCAATCGGATTAAAGTTCGATATAATGGCATTTCGAATCCCGTTATCATAAAAATAGTACTTATTTTTTTTGCTGATCTCACTTCTCAGATTACTGCTATAACCGCCAAGACTGAACAATACAAAGGATTTTTCAAACAAATCAATGTATCGCGCAACAGTCTTATAATCAATCTGGAGTGTTCGGGAAAGTTCTGACAAGGATACCAGGTTGCCGACCTGGAATGCCAGAAGACGCAACAAATTCAACAGCAGTTTCGAGTTTTTTACACGATCAACTTCCAGAATATCCTTTAATAAATAAGCATTCAGGATTTCGTTGAGGATTTCGATTTTGGCGGTTTTGTCAGTCGCGGTGACGACCTCCGGATATCCGCCGAAAAGAAGAAAGGATTCCATGTTTTCTCTGAGATCATACCTGTTGAATTGAGAGAGAAGTTCAGCTTGTGAAATGGGGTAGAGTGTGAATGTCTTTTTCCTACCTGTGAGTGGTTCACCAACCTGGCCAAGCAGTTCAAATGAGGATGATCCGGTGACCAACAGGTGCAGGTCTTCCGTGTAATCTGTTAGTATTTTCAAGCCCTGCCCGATGTTCTTTATTTTCTGTGCCTCGTCGATCACAATCAGCTCAAATCCAGATGCGAACTCCTTTAGCCGGGTAAGATCCCCAGTCTCAAAAAGTTCATTGATCCGGATATTATCCCCTGTTTCCGAACGACATTTGTATTTTGTGTTCTCCAGGAAATGTTGTACCAGGGTGGTTTTACCCGTACGCCTTGGTCCCAGGATGATCACCACTTTCCCTGGCTGGAGGTGCTGGTGGAGATCCTGGATGGCCCTGTCGATATACTTGTTCATAATATAAGGATTATAACTCCTCAAATTTAGTAAAATTTAAGGAATTTTATTCCTTGTAATAAATATTTTTCAACTTATATTTTAATGAACGAAAAATTGTATCCGGCCACATGTTATCGCACAAATAATTGCCGTTTGTTACATCGTTATGCATGAAATAATGAAGTGTCGAACTGCAAATTAGAACAGGGATGTTCAAAATGTCAGCATGAAAATCTCCTTCAACTCCTGGTCTGATAGCTCACCAATCCATTTTTCACCGGTTTCGACTGTGAGGTTTGCAAGCGTTTTTTTGCTTTTCAGCATTTCATCGATCCTCTCCTCAAATGTTCCCCGGGTGATCAGACGGTTGACCATGACATTCCTCGATTGACCGATACGGTATGCACGATCGGTGGCCTGGGCTTCTACAGCCGGATTCCACCAGAGATCATAGTGGACCACATGACTGGCCCCGGTGAGGTTTAATCCCGTTCCGCCTGCTTTCAGCGAAAGAATGAAGATCCCTTTGTTTCGTTTTGTCTGGAAATCCTCAACCATCAAATCCCGCTGCGAACGGCTGCTTCCTCCATGAAGAAAGAGGGGCTCCATGCCAAAGGTATTACGGACCATCTCAGTCAGGATGTCACCCATTTCTCTGTACTGGGTAAAGATCAGCGTTTTTTCGCCGGCATCCCGGATCTGCGACAGGATATCCATCAACATCATTGACTTTCCAGATTTGTCGGGGAGTGCATTCCCTTTTTTCAGGAAATTGTCCGGATGGTTGCAGATTTGTTTCAGGGCCGTTATCATTTTCAATACCGTGCCGCGACGCCGGACCCCTTCCATCCCGCTGATTTCCTTCAGAACGTTGTCGACTATATTCTGGTACACTGCGGCCTGTTCGCCGGTCAATGTGCAGTAATGATTGTTCTCGATCTTATCCGGCAGGTCGGAAATAATGGACTTATCCGTTTTCATCCGTCTGAGGATAAAAGGAGCAGTTATCTTCCGGAACAGTGCGACTTTCTTCTGATCATGGTTCAATTGAATGGGTTTAGCAAACTCTTCGTCAAATTTCTTTTCTGATCCGAGGTAACCCGGATTCAGGAAATCCATGATACTCCGGTACTCCGAAAGGCGATTCTCCACAGGTGTTCCGCTCATGGCGATCCTGAAACCGGCCATCAGCGATTTTACCGCTTTGGTCTGATCGGTTCGGGAATTCTTGATGTTCTGGGCTTCATCCGCCACAACCGCAGTCCATTTCAACGATTTCAGTTTCTTCAGATCGCTTCTGACCGTACCATACGTCGTAAGCAGCAGGTCGCAATCACGGAGATCAAGTTCACGGCTGGTTCCGTGGTAGACCCTGGGCTTAAGGGTGGGAGCGAACTTTTCGATTTCCTTTTCCCAATTGGTAAGCAACGTTGTGGGAACGATCACCAGCGCTTTATGTTGTGACAACAAGCCTTCCTGCTTGAATTTCAACAAGGCCGCGATCACCTGGACAGTTTTACCAAGTCCCATATCATCGGCAATCAGACTGCCAAAACCAATCTTTGAGTTCCTGACCATCCAGCGGTATCCGGTCAATTGGTACGGCCGGAGCGTAGCAGTGAGGTTGCGGGGAAGGCTGACAGGATCATCCGAGGTCATCCGGGCGATCAGTTTCTTCACCTGAGGAGTAAGTTCCACTTTCGCTCCCTGGTATTCTTCTGCCAGTGCCGCTTTCAGCAAATCATGCGGATTCAACCGGGCAGGATGGTCCAATTGTTCGAAAAGTTTTGTCAGACTATCGTTTGAGATGAGCACATACTGATCCCTGATCTTGACTATTCCGCGGAGCTTCCCGACCAGCTTTGAAAATTCGGCAGGGGAAAGCATCAGATCCCCCAAGGCAACCTGATATTCAAATCCCAGAAGCTCATCAAGATTGATAAAAGAAGGGTTCTTCCCAGCCGCCGGGGCCGAAAGCTTCAGGGACAAAGAAGGTATAAGCACTTTAGCCAAAGCCTTTGGCATCATCGTTTCCATGCCAAGCATGCGCAGCATCGGGATGATACGGGTAAATACATCCGTAAACTGCACGCTGCTGAAGCGAACAGGGTTTTTCCCCCTGGATTGAAGATAAAAAGCGATATCGGGGAAAAGATCGGACAGGTTTGTAAGGTCCTTCAGAACATCGAAGCGGACTGTTTCATATATTTTCTTTGATAGGAAATCCTGAAGTGGAACAGGCGGTTGCAGCGGTTCATCCCTGTTAATAACCGGGAAATGTATCAGGAACCAGCTGTTCTGCTCGTCGATGTGGAGAAGCGGCGTCCATTTTTTATTCCCGATATGGAGGCGCTTCAGCCATAACTGAATGCTGTTGGCGGTATGCTTTTCGTCGGGCTCGGAGAAAATCACAGGTTTTCCCTCAAAGAACATATCCGTGATCTTGTCCTGCTTCGTCTCATTCACACCGGTGCTTTTCCTGAAAAATTTCATGTAATATCCCAGGAAGAGCGAGATGATCTGCAGGGAATTTTCTTCGGGTTCAAGGGGGAAATATTTCGCATTTTTCTTTTCCCGTTTACTCCAGATCCAAACGGTTCCGGGATTCGCGTATGCCTGAACCTGGTTGGTCAGTGTTCGGAGGGAAGGATCATTGACGGCAGGGATCCACCGGATCATCATCTCTCCATGCATATCAGTGATCAGTTGAGGGATGATGCTTCCTGTCAGGGCGATGGCCGAGGCAAACTGGCGGTGTATTTCGATTCCCCGAAGGGATCTGTTGGCGTTTGACAGATCAGCGCTGTCAAGATTTTCCAGCAGGGTAACCAGTTTCCCAAGCTCTATCCGGACATCTTTATTTTCATCTTCTTCCACAGAGAATAAAACCGATTCAAGGGTGAGATCCTCGTTGAGCAGAAGCATAGTATCGTCGAACAAACTGATCCGCGAGGCAAGATCGGCCAGGTTTTCAGGAAGTGCACCCGGAGTGTGCTTTCGCATCCCGCTTTCCAAACTCTTGCAGGCCGATTGCATCAGCGCACGAAAATCTTTAGGATAGAAGAGGGGAGAGGCCGGCAGAAGCGAAAGGATGGCCTTTGAATCGGACGCGATACCTGAAAAGTCAGGCAACGCATTCAACGTGAAGTCGGGCTCCTGAGCCAATGCAGGCACATCGTCAACCATCATGGTTTCTGTGGATGGAATCGCTTCCGCTTCATGATCCAATATGCCCGCATCTGTTTCTTTCAGTTCCTCCAGCAGATCCAGACCATGCAGTTTCAGGACCAGGAAGGGATTGCTGTCAATTTCGCGGGAGATCACGTAGATCACTGCTGCCAGGTGTTTGCAGGGAACTGCCCAGTCAGGGCAGGAACAGTGCATGGCAAAATCCTTCCACGACGATGGGAACAGCCTGATCCCGTGATCGGAGGCCATCCGGTCAAGTTCCTTCGGCAGTTCCCGGTTCAGCAGTTTTGATAAGATGAAGGGATCCTGCCGTATCACTTCCAGCAACTTTCCTTTCTGATTTTGATTGAAAAGCGGAATATCAATGCTGATCTGGTAAGGACTTGGCCTGCTGCCCTGCACTTTAGACCTGATCTTGTTCGCATCGATCCTCGTTTCCAGCACGGAGCCATTACCAGCGTAAGCGCGACCCCTTGGGATGCGGTTATCATAATCGATCTTTGCCAGTGCATTCAGCCATTGTTCGCCCCACCATGTCTGTCCATACCTGACCCTTTGATCGGGCTGTCCTGCCCGTTTATTTGATTTCTTTTTTCGGTAATAGCCCCAGTTATCATAATAGCTCATGGGATGAATGATAAGTTTAAATGTTCAGTCCATCCGTCACGCGTGACGTTTCACGAAATTAACTACAGGTCTTTCCAGGAATTCAACATTCCTGAAGAAGTGTGAACCGATTCATCAGGTAAAGTCATTTCGAGATAAAATTTCCTTGACGATTTGAACAGTAAATTTGTAATTTTTCCGATCTTCTTCACAATGGGTAATAATGGGGTATTTCGGATTCCGGGTCTCAATACGGATTATTGTATGGCTTTTCCCGTTGTTAACAAATTTCTTCTGAAGGATATCCACCGGAAGTCCATTTTGTAAGGCAAAGTACTTCGCCTCCTCCGATGCATATGTTTCTGCAAAGTGCAGGTGCTCAGGCACAGTTCCTGATATTTTCCCGGAAAAAGAAAACGGACTAAAGGATATGGAACCGATCGATAGTTCCGCAAGCCCGTACTTTCCTTTTATTTTATCGAGGGCAGACTGAATTTCTGAACTTAGCACAGCCATTTCCAATCGGGTAAAATTTTTGATTTGAGTCTCCATATTATTTCATGCAACACTGTTTGTATTTTCGAAGGCTTCCGCAGGGACAGGGACAGTTCCTGTTATTGAAATCAGTATGAAGGGGTCCCAAAATCATCTTCTTTAAGAAGATCATTGATGGCTTTCTTATCGAATGATTCAGGATCAAAACTGCCACCAACCCATTCCATCGTTTCCTTGTATTCTTTGTCCCGGGGATTGGCGATGATCTTTAAAAAATTCGAATATCCATAGGCCCCGCCGCAATCTTCCGGAGGACAATTTCTTTTCCCGGCCACACATTGAGGATAAATGACACCTGGATCCGGATCAAGGATCTTCTCCAGGACAATATCGTGGAGCCAACCATCGCCGAAATCATACTCATAGCCAATCTTGTCATTTTCCTGCATCAGCAGGTCAGATAGTTTCAGTTGTGAGTAATCGACATGAACCATTTCATCCCAGAAATCATCGTATTCGGTTTTCTCAAGGTAATATTTTCCGTCTTTCATGAACTGATGCAGGTGGTAATTCCACCAACCCATGCTTGTTTGAATGACCTTATGAAAGTCCTGTAGCGGGATATCAGCCGGAATCAGCAACCTTCTCCAGATCTTGGGAGAGATGTTTTTCAGCGAAACCTGAATTTGGTAATTCTTCATCTGAGGTGCAGTTTGCCATACAATATTAGCCATTTTTCGCGTCACGCATTACGTGTCACGGCGTAAAATCCAGGTCTTTCCATGAATGCAGCAAGCCTGAGAAAGTTTGAACCGATTCATCTACACCGGAATGAGCTTTATTATAAGGCCGATTTAGCAATATTGTTCAGAATTGCATTCCTTTACTCTCAACCTTTTTGACCTGATATCGGCAACCTCAATGTGTGATTCGTTCAAATAGGCCATTGCAGATTAAATTAAATTATCGGATATCTTCTTTACCTCTTTATCAAAATCGCTCTCAAACGATTTGTCCTGAATCACACGGTATTTTTCGAATTCACTTTCGGCAAATGCCCGGGCAATTTCGGTGGTGACTTTCCCTGAATTGGTCAGTATGTCCTTTTCATTGAATTGTAAAAATGCGTCAAGCCGGGTAATCCAGTCATGCATATTCATCAACGTGTGATTATTTGCCTGTAATTCGGCATAATCGAGATACATGGAAACGATGCGATTAAGGTTGTTCAGTTCATCTTCATCAGATAGTTTTTAGCGATAGCAACATCCGTTTTTCTGAGTTTTCCGCCTGGCGCATTTTTCCAGGTGGTTAACCCCATGTGTTCTTTTTTGCTATCAGCTCGCGACAGGATGATCTCTGCCGCTGTCTGGCGGCTGATGGCCCAATGAAGCTTGTTTTGCACGGTGGCAAAGAATTTTTGAGTGGTTTCACTCTTCGGCAGTATGTTCCAAAATGGAACTAACTGCCTGTTCGACTAACTCGCCGCTATCAAAAATGTTTTTCAGGTGTTTGGTAATGGCTGGACACTGAACGCCAAACAGAAGGGCGATTTTATCCTGGGTCAGCCATATGTTCTCATCGCGCAAAAATATTTCAACCTTTACCTTCTCGTTCGGCGTTGTATATAGCAGAAATTCGGTGAAGCTATTGTTGGGCGTGATCATATTAATGTTCTTTTTCATAGGATTATCCAGTAACCACACCAGGGTTTGTTTGATTATTATTTCAAATGCAGCTTTTTTTTTAATGGTCCTTATGATAGATTAAGATCTTCTCCATCTTCCTACCCTTGGCCAGTTCATCGATCAACTTGTCCAGGTAACGTTCCTGTCTCGTTAATGGATTTTCGATTGCCATGCGCTGGTCGTGTTCGGGTGTTGTTTTCATGGTGTCATGACCTTCTGCTTCACGCTAACCGAAACGATTCAAAAGCATATAATGGCGCATTCACTAACCAGCCATCATCGCGGTAATCCGACATCGAGGACCTGTGAATAAGCATTATCTCGAATCCTTATATCGATCCGGTTCTTTTCAGCGGTTATCTTTGGTTCGACCAGCTGTAATTCAGAAAACGGATACCCCAGAAAATCAAAGAATATTTTTAGGAGTATATAGTTTTTATCAAAGGTATAATGCAATAATTTGGACAGAATACGGCTTTGGGCATTTTCATTTGCATGTATCTCATCTAACAAGTTGATATTAAATGGTAGTTTCTGTTTTTCAGCTTCAAGCTTTTCCTTAAACTCATTTTTAAACGCAAGTATTCTAACTATGGCTTTATCATCCACTGTTTTGAATTGTTGCAACAATGATAACACCTTATCCATTTCTCAAAGTTATAACTTCTCTAAAATCCTCACCATGCTCACTGTATCCATCTCACAATATTTCAATAGATTCTTTCTTTTTCGAAGTATGGACTCTGAATTACTATCAAAATATAGACTTTCATATGTTTCACTGGCCGTTCCGCCCTCCTGAATCTCAAGATCAGAATAGGAAAGGTCCGGCACCAGTGCCGGGAGAACCGCTTTGAGTGAATAGGAACCATTCATCTCCGGTTTGTACAAGTGTCTCCTTCGGAATGGAACCATGAGGTCCGCAAACCGTTCAAACAACGGTTCGATGCGGTGTGCATAATCCGGGAAATCACGGGCGATCTCCCGGAGCCGGTTCATTTCAAATCCCTGGTTCCAGACGATAATGGTGCCACTTTTGCCCAGTAGGGCCAGCAGCTCTTCAGTGAAAGCAGGCCTGGGATCGACGGGCGGAGTGCCCAGAAATTCATAATGTTCCGCAGACGCATTCTCACTTCTCTGCACATGCAAAGAAAATTGAAAAGGAATCTGCTGGTATGGCCTGCTTTCATCGTACTGAGGAACTGCAAACTGAATCGTTTCAAAGTCCATAAAGTAAAGAGGGTACTCGAGTTGGGCGAGAAACTCATCCAGCGCTTCCTGATCACGCCTGGCCGGGTCAGGATTGCTTTTCTCATTTGGAGCACAACTTTGGCTACAGAAACCTTGAAAATCGCAAGGAAAAGGATTGGTGCATTGTCTCCCCATGGAGATATCAGGGATTGAACCAGCTTTCAACATTTGCTGCAATTGCAGTAGTTCTCCGGGGATTGTTTCCTGCAAAGGAATCACCCGGTCATTCATCAGATCGATAGTAAAAAGCTGCCTAATATCGAGATCACCCCGGCGGACGTACTGGTTATTAACATGGATGAGCGAAACCCTCTTGAGTGGTAAACCTGACCGGTTTATTACAAAAAACTGAAATGCCACGTCCAATATCTGGTAATCTCTTACACCGGTCGAGGCTTTTACCTCATAAGCGGCATAGCCATTTTTCTCCTTCACCAGAATATCCATGTAACAAAGGGTCTCGCCATCACTGAATGCGGCTTCGTATATGACTGACTGGCCATTGGCAATCAATTCCTGCGTATATGCAACAGCTTCAGAAATTCTCTCATGAGCGCCGCGGCTGGCGTCGATACCACCCGGGAAGAGTCGCTGTGCATAGGATCCGACGCTGTGACCCGTATCGAAAATCCGTTGTTGTGAATCACTGATTTCATCCCGTTCATCAGGCTGATTCAGATGAAGCCAAAGCGATTTGTGGCATTGTTGTCCGCGGATAAACGATGATTTGCTTATCATTGGTACATTCATTTTGTAAAGTTAAATTTTAAATCCGATTCTGTTTATCTCATGATTTGGGCTCTCTTCAAGGCACAAGGATTCGATCTGCCTTTGGGTTGGAGGCTTCCCGTTATGGATGCGTTCGATGGAGTATTTCCTGACCACATTGTCGATCTGACCGCCGGTAAGATCGAATTTCCGGGCTAATTCAAGCGTTTTTTCCTTGGAAAGCAAGGGAATCCTGTTTTTCCAGATCAATGACCGTATCTCTGCCGTGGGTTTCCCGAGGTGGATCTTGTAGAGAAACCTTCTCTCAAAGGCTTTATCGAAATTCTGCATCATATTGGTGGTGGCTATCAGGATGCCTGAAAAATCTTCCAATTCCTGGAGGATGATATTCTGAATGGCATTCTCCGTCTGATCCATATCGGATTCGCCGATCCTTTTCCGGGAGCTGAATATTCCGTCAGCTTCGTTGAAGAATAGAATAGGAGTGAGGGTCGCCTCTTTGGAAAGTTTTCGGTAGCGGTCAAACACCGATTTGATAACCCGTTCGCTTTCTCCGAACCATTTGCTCTTGGTTTCACTGATCGTCACCTGGTAAATATCCCTGCCGGTTCTCCGGGCGATCTGAAGCACGGATTCCGTTTTCCCTGTACCCGGTGGTCCGTCCAAAAGGATGGCAATCCCGGTTTTCATTCCGGATGCGGATAATCTCCTGACCAGTTTGCCGTGTTCAGCGGGCATCAGGACACGTATCAATGACTCTAGCTTTTCCTTCTCCCGTGGAGCAAAAAGCAAATCCTTCTTCACAATATTCCCGGACAGGATCAGATCCGGATTTTTCTTGTCCTGCATGCAAACGGAGATTCTTGGATTGTCGGAAGTGATCAGCCCGACTGCATTGTCCGTCAACCGGATTTCAATGTCACTCCTGAAGAAACTTTCCCTGGTCTCAATCAGATCCTTTTTTACCAACTGGCTGACCCCTGTGGTGATCCGGAACCGGATCTCCAATTGGCGCTGTTCTTCATGCTCAATTTGCCTGATCTTTTCCAGAAGATCACAGTTGAAATTCCCTGCAAAATATTCATCACAAAGATTAAGGAAAAGTGCCCGCTCCTGTTTGTCATTGACCTGTGACTTCAAATCCCTGCAAAATTTGATGGACGAGCATTCTTTTTCAACCGTGGCGATTTCCTTCCACATCTCATTGACACTGATCAACTCTTCATTGCATTGACCGATCACTGCACAGATGGCTTTAATTAATCCATAGCTATCCTGGATCCTTTGGCGGGTTTTCATGATCGGTTCCCCTTTCCTCAGGGCATTGAAAACCTCCGGATTGACAGAAAACGAGGTTGTCGGGATAGAACTGATGTTGCTGATGTTGCTGATCTCCGGCTCGCTTCTGAGAATCTTTTTTTTTTGAAGGTTTTCCAAGTCATTCAGATACCTTGCAAGGGAGAGTGGATTGCTTCCCAGCCAGTTGGCGACCTGTTCCAGTCCCACGGTTTTATTGCTGAAATTAAGGCTGCAAACCACGGAAAAAAGAACGGCCTGGATTCTCGTACATCCAAGAAATGCGGAAAGTTCCTCTGCCGGATCCTTGATGTTTTTCATGAATTGATTTGATAATGTGGAGTTTGCTGCCTGGTTAGCGATCAATTCCACAATATTGATCAGGTTTTTCCTTTTTTGACTTGACTCTTTCTTTGTGTTCATATCCGATTATTACCAGTTATTGCGCAAAATTCTGAAGTGATACTTCACTGTATCTGCAAAAAAGAAAAAAGCTTACGTTTTATTGATAATTTTGAGCAAATCTTCCCAAATGCCAGCAAATAAGTACGCCCTGATCCGTTACAGGGTGATCAACCGGTGCCTCAAAGATTATCAGTTTGCAACGATGGATAAGCTTATCCAAGTCTGCGAAGATGCGCTGAGTATGAGTCCGATCAGCGAACGAACCATCTACCAGGATCTCAGGGATATGAGGGAAGATGATCAGCTTGGATATTATGCCCCGATCAGGCTGAACAGGGACAAAGGATATTATTATGACGATCCGGACTATTCGATAGACAACATCCCGCTGGGGGAGGAGGAGGTCAAAGCGTTGTCATTTGCTGCCACCATGCTGGATCAGTTCCGGAACATAAGCATATTTTCGACATTCACCGGCGCCGTACAGAAAGTCGTCGAAGCCATGAACATCAAGCGGCTTTCAAAGGAGGATGATCTTCTTCCATTCATTGAATTCGAGCATTCACCGGTTTCACTGGGTCAGCAGTTTATTGAACCCATTATCCTGGCAATAAAGAATAAGAAGGTCATCCGGTTCAAGTACCAGCGCTTTGTCACTGAAAAGGTCCTCTCACACGATATCCATCCCTATCTTCTGAAGCAGTATCACAGCCGCTGGTATCTTATTGGCCTCCATGATTATCATGAGGATGTTGCCACCTACTGTCTGGATCGGATCGTCAGTGATCCCGAAGTGGTAGATATACCATATAAAGATATCGGTTTCAATACCAGGGAATATTTCAAGTCGGTTATCGGGATCATCACATCCTTTGAAAAGCCACAGAAGGTTGTTTTGAAACTCACCCCACATCAGGCGTGGTATGTGATCACCCAGCCGATCCACCCCAGCCAGAAAGTGACGGAGAAAAAGGATCATTTCATAGTTGAGTTGAAGGTAATTCCAACCTATGAATTGATCATGTTGATCATGGGGTGGGGACCGGAGGTGGAGGTGATTCAGCCAAAATCCTTAAAGAGCAGGATTTTTGAGTTGCATAAAAAATGTACAGACCGACATTGAACAAGGAATTATTAATACGGTCACCTTAAGATTCGCGAAAGTAATTGGATCTGGGCAGGATTACGAGATCCTAAAAGCATCATTGTATAGTACTCCCCAAAATTCAGACCACTGGTTAAGTTTGCCAAAACATGTAACTT
>CALMDO010000278.1 GCA_937862805.1 uncultured Bacteroidota bacterium | reverse complement strand
TTGACGATCCCGAACTTCTCGAGATCGTTGAGATGGAAATCCGAGATCTGTTGACTTTCTACGGATTAGACGGTGACAACTCACCGGTTATCCAGGGTTCAGCACTTGGCGGACTCAACAAAGAGCCGAAATGGGTTGAAAAAGTTATGGAACTGATGGATGCAGTTGATAACTGGATCCCGCTGCCTCCACGCGATGTTGACAAACCATTCCTCATGCCGATTGAAGACGTGTTCTCAATCACCGGCCGTGGAACCGTTGCAACCGGTCGTATTGAAACCGGCGTAATCCACACCGGCGACCCCGTTGAAATCATTGGTCTGGATGCTGAAAAACTGAAATCAGTAGTTACCGGAGTTGAAATGTTCCGTAAGATCCTCGATACAGGGGAAGCAGGAGACAACGCAGGTCTGCTCCTCCGCGGTATTGACAAGGACGAAATCCGTCGTGGTATGGTGATTGCCAAACCAGGTTCGATCACTCCTCACAAAGAATTCAAAGCCGAGGTTTACATCCTGAAGAAAGAAGAAGGCGGACGTCATACTCCTTTCCACAACAGGTATCGTCCCCAGTTCTATTTCAGGACAACCGACGTTACCGGTGAAGTACACCTTCCTGATGGAGTAGAGATGGTTATGCCTGGCGACAACCTTTCCGTTGTTGTTAAGTTGATTGCTCCTATTGCTATGGCTAAGAACCTCCGTTTCGCTATCCGCGAAGGTGGTCGTACCGTAGGTGCAGGTCAGGTTACCGAAATTCTCGACTAAATAACATTACCCGGGATAAAGACAGGCCATAGTCCTGTCTTTATCCTTGCCATATTAAATAAACTATAATTGGCGGGGTTTAGTCCTCTTGAAAGAATTCAAACGGGTGTAGCTCAATTGGTAGAGTAGCGGTCTCCAAAACCGTTGGTTGGGAGTTCGAGTCTCTCCTCCCGTGCAATAAAAATAAACAGGTCAAATGGCAAAGACGAAAATTCAGGAGTATATCAACACAAGTTACGATGAGTTGATCAACAAGACTTCCTGGCCCACCTGGAGCGAGCTCCAGAACAGTGCAATAGTTGTATCCATCGCTTCCCTCATAATCGCATTGGTCGTTTATCTGATGGATATGTCTTTCCAGACTTTATTGAAACAGTTCTACCTGCTGTTTTAATAAGTGACCATTTCTCTATAATTCTAAATCAGTAGTTGTAAACCAACTAACCTTGTATTCAATTCAGTATGGTTGATGACAGTAAAAAGTGGTACGTAATCAGGGCCATCAGCGGTAACGAAAAAAAGGTAAAGCAATACCTTGAAAGCGAGATCAACCGCCTTGGCATCAGTGATTATATATCACAGGTTTTGATTCCTACCGAAAAGATTTACCAGGTTCGTAAGGGTAAGAAAATCAGTAAAGAGCGCAATTATCTTCCTGGTTACATTCTTATTGAAGCAACACTGGTTGGAGAAATCCCGCACATCATCAAGAATGTGCCCGGGGTTTTAGGTTTTCTCGGCTCAAAGGGTGAACCCGTTCCCCTCCGACCAGCTGAAGTAAACCGCATATTGGGTAAAGTTGACGAGTTGACAGAACAGGGCGAAGAAGTCAGTGTTCCGTTTATCGTTGGCGAAACCGTA
>CALMDO010000277.1 GCA_937862805.1 uncultured Bacteroidota bacterium | reverse complement strand
ACTTTAAAATCGCCGGTAATCCTGAATGACGAGGTACTTTGGAAGTTCCTGATCTCCTCTTCTCTTTCCACGATCAGCCGTACGGCCACCGACTGTACCCTTCCGGCAGATAGGGCCGGTTTGATCTTTTTCCAAAGCAATGGCGACAATTCAAAACCCACCAGCCGGTCGAGAACCCTGCGTGCCTGTTGCGCGTTGACCAGGTTTTGATCGATCTGGCGCGGGGTTTTTATTGCTTCCTGGATGGCGGATTTTGTAATCTCATGAAATGCAATGCGATGGGTCTTCTGCTCTTCCAATCCCAGGGTTTCGAAAAGGTGCCATGCGATGGCCTCTCCTTCCCGGTCCTCGTCAGAAGCTAACCATACTATTTCGGAATCCTGTGCAAGTCTTTTTAACTCATTCACGATCTTTTTCTTTTCCGGCGATATGATATATTGCGGAATAAAGCCGTTCTGAATGTCAACTCCAAGCCCCTTCTTTGAGAGATCAGCAATGTGACCCATACAGGATTTTACCGTAAACTCATTCCCTAAGAACCCTCCAATGGTTTTCGCCTTGGCCGGAGACTCAACAATCACTAAATTCTTTGCCATCTGGTAAACCGGTTTATTTTTTTCGAAATCCGGCACAAAAGTAAGCAATTAACTTAATCCTTACCTTTGCACCACTTTTTTCTCCTTAATCCTCCCTCCTTTCAAGAAGTAATCCGGGAAAGTGAAAAAATTGAAACACTACTATATAGAAACGTACGGTTGCCAGATGAATGTCTCCGACAGCGAGATTGTAGCCTCCATCCTGACCGATGCCGGGTATCATCAGTCCGCCGATCCTTTGAATGCTGATGTTCTTCTGATCAACACCTGTTCTATTCGCGAGAACGCGGAGGACAGGGTGCGTAAGCGTTTGATGTATTTCAGATCGTTGAAAAAAAAGCGGCCGGGTTTGATGATCGGGTTGCTGGGTTGCATGGCCGACAGGCTTCAGACGGCGCTGATTGAGGAAGAGCAGTTACCCGATCTGGTTGCCGGTCCTGATTCATACCGGCATCTGCCCCTGTTGCTTGAACAGGTGGAAACAGGGCAGAAGGCTATTGATACGATCCTTTCGGCCGACGAAACCTACGCAGGGATCACCCCGGTCAGGTACGATTCAAATGGAATTTCAGCCTACATCTCCATCATGCGGGGGTGCGAAAATTTTTGCAGTTACTGCGTCGTACCTTATACCCGCGGACAGGAGCGAAGCCGCGATGCGGCATCGATTCTCCGGGAAGCCGGAGAACTTTTCGGGCAAGGCTACCGCGAAGTGACCCTCCTGGGCCAGAATGTGAACTCCTATTGCCATAAACAGGGAACAGAGGTCACCGATTTTACGGGGTTGCTCGAACAGGTAGCCCTTATCAGCCCGTTGTTACGGGTACGTTTTGCCACCTCCCATCCTAAAGACATCCCCGACAG
>CALMDO010000276.1 GCA_937862805.1 uncultured Bacteroidota bacterium | reverse complement strand
CTATCAGTCTGTGACGGAGTGTCGGTGAATTCACGGAGCAGTTTCCGGGCTACTTCATCAGAAATGTAAGTTCCGCCGTTGTAAACGGTTATGAGGGCTTTTTCAAGCTCCTGTTCTGTTGAATTTTTCGAAACGAAACCCCGTGCTCCGTTTTTCATTAATTTTTTGATATAGGCCGGATGATCGTAAACTGAGAGGACTATTACTTT
Organism: uncultured Bacteroidota bacterium; assembly: GCA_937862805.1. Taxonomy (GTDB): domain Bacteria; phylum Bacteroidota; class Bacteroidia; order Bacteroidales; family FEN-979; genus CAIVAT01. The sequence goes on along the minus strand of CALMDO010000276.1, from coordinate 2,291 downwards.
CAACCAGGGCATTTTTTCGTTAATGACCCGTGTGGCTTCAAAGCCGTCGAGAAGGGGCATCCGGATATCGGTAAGGATGATGTCCGGTTTCAGATCATCCAGAAGCCTCAGCAATTCTTCTCCGTTGCCTGCGGTACCAATGACCTCGACGTTACGTATCGTTTTCAGAAGGAGGACCATTGCATGGAGAATGATGGACTGATCTTCAGCGATGATAACTTTGATGTGGGGAAGTTGAGGATTCATGGTTTTTTTTTAAAAGAATACCTTGAAACACTTCGTTTAAGTTGAAGAAATAATCGATCAATATCAAAAAATAAATTACATTTGCCCGCCCGAAATCAGCATGGTTGTAAAAAAAGCATGCTTTTTTGCATGGTTAATCGGACGGTAAATTTATAAAAATTACGTGAAATACGACATATTTTTTAGGATTATCTCCAATTTATTCAAATTAATCCTTATAAGGTATGTGAATTTCGGAATTGTGCCTTATTTTCGTAAAAGAGAAAAAACTATCTGTTATGAACCATAAGAAAATTTACCTGAAACTTGAGCCGCCTCCGTAGTCATCCAACCCTCCATATAAATCCCAAATTGAACATTCATCCAAATGTTAAATCAAACTGGTATTATTAACAAACATAAAAAAGTATGAAAACAATTTACAACAAATTGAAACTACCTGACCTGTTAAAGCCATTGGCTTTTCTGGTCATTTTATTGATGCTTGGGTACAACGCCCGGTCGCAGTCAAGCAACTCTCCTGTTTGTGAAGGTTCTTCTGACATTCTGCTCTCCTGTTCAGGGGGCGTCATCACGACTTGTGATGATATTGGTGTGCCCGGTTATCCTCGTTATTCTTGGATTTGTACCGCAACGGGTTTTACTTCAACGCAGAAAAACCCTATCATTCCGATCGGTGATCCTTATTACCATGAAGGAACTTATTACCTCACCGTATGGTACGGCCCGGGTCCCAATGATTTCCAAAACGGTTTTACGACCGTTGTCTTCATTGACCCGCTGGTACCCGGAACTGCCGGAACCAACCAGACCATCTGTCCGGGCGAAATTCCCGCGAACAATCTGACATGTACCACTTTCGCCGGTGGCGCAGGGATCAATAACATCACTTATACCTGGGAAAAAAGGGTGCCTCCTGCAACCACATGGACACCGACTACCATTACCGGAGTTGGTCCTTTCCCGTTATACCTGGTTCCTGATTACACCTTCCCCGAAGGACCGATCACTGAAACAACAGAATATCGCGTAAAGGGGGTTAACACTTTCTGTTCTGATTATGATCCTGAGTATAGTAACATTGTTACCATCACCGTACGCGACGTTCCGGGTGCCGGTACCATCACTCCTCCCCAGACCATCTGTTACGGCGATGTACCTGCCGGGCTGACCGGTTCGGATGAAGGAGTCGGGGTTACCTACAAATGGGAATACAATGTGCCTCCTTCGGGAAGCTGGGTTGAAATTCCGGGAGAAACCGGTAAAGACCTGGCCTTCACCGATCCCCTGTACAACAGTACCAATTATCACCGGTGGACCATTGCCGGTACCTGTATTTCACCGGATCCTACAGATCCTTTACTGATTACGGTCCAGAGCGTTCCCACAGCAGGTGAGATTGCTGAAAACCAAACCATCTGCAACGGTGTTACCCCTGAGCCCCTGACCAATCTTATGGCAGGAACCGGCGACGGTACCATCTCCTACAAATGGTTCAGCAAACCCGCTGGCGGAAGCTGGGGTGAAATCGTTGGTGAAACCGGCGAAGGGTTGACCTTTACTGCCGGTCTGACTGTTACCACTGAATTTGAACGCCAGACGGTTTCCACACTGGGAACCTCCGTCTGTTTATCCGACGAGTATTCCAATGTAGTGACCATCATCGTTCAACCGGTTCTGGAGGCCTGTACCATTTCCCCGGCACAGACCATCTGCTATGCCACTGTTCCGGAAAACCTTGTCGCCGATTGCCCTGAGATCCCTGGTTATACTTATTTCTGGGAAAGCAGTATCGATGGCGTTGAGTGGATCGAAGCCGAACCCGTCCAATCGGGCGCTGAATTCAACTTTGGAACCACCACGCTGGAAGAAACCACTTCTTACCGCCGTACCGTTATCTCCATCATTGGAACCGATACCTGTTACTCTCCCTTATCCAACGAGGTAACCATCACCGTTCAGATGATCCCGGTAGCTGGCGATATTGCTGCTAACCAAACCATCTGTACCGGCTTTACTCCGGATCCCATTACCACCGGCACAAT
>CALMDO010000275.1 GCA_937862805.1 uncultured Bacteroidota bacterium | reverse complement strand
AAGGTCATGATAACGGCGCCAAGCAGAAAGATCAGGATCGGAAATTCAGTTCGGAGCAACGAACTGTTCAGACCGCCGAAACAGGAAAGCAGCGCCCTGAACTCGGGTGGTTGCCACCACAGGAGGAGCAGCAAAATCCCTCCCCAGGCAAGAGGCAGAAAATAACGGCTGTTGAAATAAGGAATACGGAAACCCTTTCCTGCTATTTCTTTCTGCGTAGCGCTGCCTTTGGCATCCAGTACCAACACTCCTCCCGATACCAGCACAAAGGCAAAAAGGGTCCCGATGCTGGTCAGGTCGGTGACCTCGGTAAGGTTCATGAAGAGAGAAGGGACGGCTACCAGTATTCCGGCGATGAGTGTCGAAAACCAGGGCGTTTTGTAGCGTGGATGGATCTTTGAAAAAGCGGGAGGTAATAAACCGTCACGGCTCATGCTCATCCAGATCCGCGGTTGCCCGACCTGGAAAACCAGCAGCACACTGGCCATGGCAATCACGGCGCTTAAAGCGATCACCCCGGAAAGCTTATTTAAATGAAGTTTCTGAAAAGCATAAGCAAGGGGATCTCCCACTCCCAGTTCACTGTAATGGACCATTCCTGTAAGTACCAGGCTGATCAGTATATACAAGACGGTGGTGATGACCAGCGCCAAAAGGATGGCCCGCGGCAGGTCGCGCCGGGGATTCCTGCACTCCTCAGCCGTGGTGGAGATGGCATCAAAACCAATGTAAGCGAAAAAAACACCGGAAACTCCCTTTAATACTCCCGAAAGTCCGTTCGGGGCAAAGGGATCCCAGTTTCCGGGATCCACCCAGAACGTGCCGACGCCAATGATCAACAGCAGGATCCCGATCTTTAAAAGCACCATGATGTTACCGGCGACCTTGGTCTCATAAATGCCGATGTACACCAACAGGGAGATAAAAACAACCACCATAAAAGCCGGGACATCAGCAATGATATGGAGATCCCCGATCATAGGGGCGCTTTGCCAAGCATTCCAGGAGGCTTTCAACCCGTCGGAGAACCCCGAAAAAGAAAGCCCTTGTAGCAATCCCTCTGCCACGGTATGGTAGCCCCGCGAGGCGGACAGGTAATCGACACACAGGTAGTCGGGGAGATGTATTCCGATACCACCCAGGAAACCGGTAAAATAGTCTGACCAGGAGATGGCAACCGCGATGTTGCCTATGGCATATTCCATGATCAGATCCCAGCCTATGATCCAGGCAATCAGCTCTCCAAAACTCGCGTAGGCGTATGTATAAGCACTGCCGCTGATCGGGATGACCGAGGCAAAACGAGCATAACACATCGCTGAAAAACCGCACGCCAGGGCGGTGAATAAGAACAACAGCGAGACGGCCGGTCCTCCGCTGGCTGCGGCATTTCCTATGGTACTGAAAATCCCTGCCCCGATGACTGCAGCAATGCCCAGAGCGGTGAGATCCACAACCGTGAGGTTCTTCCGCAACTCCGGTCTGCCACCGGAATTTCCCTGAGAGTCTTCCAGTATCTTTCCAATAGGTTTCTTCCGGAACAAGGGAGAAGGTGCCACCAAAGAATTTTTTGTTAAAAATAGAACTTTTTCCCTTAATTAAACTTCTTTGACAACGCTTCTGTGATATTCAGGAAATGGCATATTTTTCTTAGTTTTGCCAATTATTTCCGACCATGAAGATTGCAGTTTTTGGAGCCAGTGGCAGGACCGGTATACTAATTGTATACCAGGCATTAAACCAGGGTTTTACGGTAACCGCTTTTGCCCGTAAAGCTGAGAATGTAACCATCCGGCATAAAAACCTGACCGTAATTCAGGGAGAACTCACCGATCTGCCAAAGATCAGCGAAGCGGTCGAAGGACAGGATGCCGTCCTTTGTGCTTTAGGAATGGATTCGAACAAACCTTCCCGCGTCCTTTCTGAAGGAACGCGGAGAATTCTTGAAGCGATGGAGGAGTGTGGCGTAAAGCGTTTTATTTGCATGTCGTCAGCCGGGATCCTGGGCAACGATGCCGGGTTTTGGTTTGGAAAGGTGATTAAACCCCTCTTTCTGCGTCACGTTTTCGCCGATAAACTCCGGCAGGTTGAGGTTATCCGCGAAAGCCGTGCCAAATGGGTCATCCTCCGTCCGGTCGGATTGACCGATTCACCCAAAACAAACAGTTATAAAGTCAATCCGGGAATCCCTACCTCCCGTACCGTTCCCCGTGCCGATGTGGCCGATTTCATGCTCAAACTGGTCACCGATACACGGTATGATTTCACCCTGCCTGCGCTTTCAAGCTACTGAGAAACCCTTTTATGTAACCACATCCAGTTGCAGGAACCAGATGGGGCTATTTAACGGTCTCCGGCGATTTTACCACGTTGTTTTTGACCCAGTCAGCATAAATATCCTGGGCAATGGTTGTGGCCGCCTGATCGACGTAATTAGGATCGGTAACGGTGATATCACCCGTCCAAATCGCCTCCTTGTTGGCTTTAACGTAAAGTGAAGCTTTCAGGTTGAGGGTGGAAGTGGTGACCCAGTATCCACCGGTAGCCACGCCGCCGCCCCAATAACCGCCGCCCCAGTATCCACCACCCCAGTATCCCCCGCCCCAACCGCCATAATAGGTGGGAGGAACATAATTCTGGGTTTTGTCGGTGCCGGTATATTTGAAGACCAGGACCCCATTGGCACCCATGCTGTCTATCTTTTTGATGACATCGGGCATCGGGTACTTAACAGAAGGGTTGAGGAAATCCAAAGCTCCGATCGCTTTTAATCCTTTAGATTCAAAATAGGCAGCCATTGCTTGCTCGAAAGGTTTCGTGTACTCCAGCTTGTCAAATAACGGGAATACCACAACTTTTGTTACCTGACTGTTATCGGCCGGATTTTTCCAACTGGTCAGGGTTACCGGAGATGCACAGGAAACAGCAATCAGCGCTGCCACCACGACCACCGGGAAAAGGGTAAGGTGCTGGTAGTTTTTCATAAAAATAATGATTTTTGATATTGGATGGAACATGTGATGGAGCAAGGGGAGTACTGGAATTAAAAAGTAAAGGTACACCCGTAAGACACCTCAAGTCAATAAAAAGTTGAAAAAAATTATGAAAAAATCAGTAACGCCGGGGTGATCACTTCGTTACAAGGCATGTTTTACCGGGCAAACCCTGATCAGTTCTTCGCACGGAGTGCTTTGACAATTGTTTCCGTATCAAAACCACATTCTCGATGGAGTTCCGCCAAAGAGCCTTGTTCGATGAACCGGTCGGGCACTCCCAACCGTACGATTTTCGCCTGATACCCGTGATCGGCCATCCATTCGAGAAGGGCTGAACCCATTCCTCCCATAATGGTTCCGTCTTCCACTGTAACAATATGGGAATACTTTTTGAAGACCTGGTGAAGCAACACCTCATCCAGGGGTTTGAGGAAACGCAGATCGATGTGGGCGACCGAGATACCCTCCTTTGCCAATATTTCGCATGCTTCCGCGGCATCATTACCGACTGGTCCCAGGGTGATCACAGCCCGGTCTTTCCCCTCCCTGAGAATTCTGCCTTTCCCGATTTCAAGGGCTTTCAACGGAGTTTTCCAATGCGGCATCACCCCGCGGCCCCTGGGATAACGGATGGCAAAGGGACCACCTCCTTCGAGTTGAGCAGTGTACATCATATCCCGCAACGATTCTTCATTCATGGGAGAAGCGATCACCAGGTTGGGGATGCAACGCAGGTAAGCCAAATCGAAGACCCCGTGATGGGTGGCGCCATCTTCCCCGACCAGTCCTCCGCGATCAAGGCAAAAGACCACCTGGAGCTTTTGTAAAGCCACATCATGGATGACCTGATCGTAAGCGCGTTGCATAAAGGTCGAATAGATATTGCAAAATGGAATGTAACCCGAAGCAGCGAGACCGGCGCTGAAGGTAACTGCATGTTGCTCGGCAATGCCTACATCAAAGGTGCGATCGGGCATTTTATTCATCATCAGGTTGAGGGAACAACCGGTCGACATGGCCGGGGTGACACCTAAGATTTTAGGGTTTTGCTCAGCCAGTTCGATGATCGTACGGCCAAAAACAGTCTGGTACTTGGGTGCCTGCCCCTGACAAGTATCCTCCCTGATCGTTCCCGTCGTTTTGTCAAACAGGCCGGGAGCATGATAAATGGTCTGATCTTTTTCGGCTTTTTCAAAGCCTTTTCCCTTGATGGTATGAACATGAAGCAACTTGGGCCCTCTGATCGACTTCATATCGCTCAGTAGTTTTACCAGGCGGATCACATCGTTGCCATCGACCGGCCCAAAATACCTGAAATTAAAAGCTTCAAAAAGGTTTCCGCTCTTCAACAAGGTGGTCTTCAAGGCATTTCCCATCTGTTTGACGATGGCCCGTGAATTTTTACCATAGGGGGTGCCTCCGCCCATGATATACCATATCTTATCCCTGACCTTGTTGTAGGTTTTGGAGGTGACAATATCGGCCAGGTAATCTTTAATGGCCCCCACGTTTTTGTCGATGGCAATCTGGTTATCGTTGAGGATCACCAGCAGGTTGGCATTGGATACCCCGCCATTGTTGAGAGCCTCCATCGCCATACCGCCGGTCATGGCCCCGTCGCCGATCACCGCTACATGGTGCCGGTCCCTGTTCTTGTCCAACGTGGCAGCGACCCCCATACCCAGGGCAGCCGAAACAGAAGTGGAGGAATGACCTACTCCGAAGGCGTCAAATTCACTCTCCGACATCTTCGGGAAACCGCTGATCCCTTTGTAGGTGCGGATAGAAGCAAAACGGTCTTTGCGGCCGGTAAGGATCTTGTGGGCATAGGCCTGGTGCCCCACATCCCAGATCAGTTTGTCAAAAGGGGCATCGTAAACATAGTGAAGTGCAACGGCCAACTCCACGGCGCCCAGGCTGGCTCCTAAATGGCCCGGGTTGACCGACATGACCTCAATGATGAAAAGACGAATCTCCTCACAAAGCTGAGGGAGCTCCTCTATCGCGAGTTTTTTAAGATCGGCGGGAAAATCAACAACCGATAAAAGCGGTCCTGCTGAAGGGGTCATTTTCCGGTTTTAAATTCGATCGCAAAGGTAAAAAGAATCAGTGGACTTTGTGCCTGTAGCTACCAAATCCTCACTCCTCCTCTTTATAGCAATCCTAACTCCAGCAAAGCGGCTTCCGACAACCGGTCTTTGTCCCATGGGGGTTCAAAGGTCAGTTCTACCCTGACCTGTCCGATCCCTTCGATGCTCCTGACGGCCGTTTCTACCTGCCCGGGAATGTCCTCTGCCACCGGACAATTCGGAGTGGTAAGGGTCATCAGCACATAGACATCGTGGGTGACCGGGTCAATGCGTAAATCGTAGATAAGCCCCAGATCGTAAATGTTGATCGGGATTTCGGGATCAAAAACCGTTTTCAGGGCATCAATCACAAGCGTCTCCAAGGGAATTTCCGGTTTGGTTTCTGAAGATTCCTTCTCCTGGGCTGCTGCTTTGGTCTTGAAAGCCAGGGCATACAAACGCATCTGTTTGATCATCGATACCAGGCCGTTGCTGCGATTGGGCGACAAATGTTCTTTCAGCCCGATCTTGTCAATAAAGGCGACATCTGACTCCAATATTGTATCGGGCGTCTCACCTGAAAAAACGCGGATCAAAAGGGAAACGATGCCCTTGGTGATGATGGCATCGCTGTCGGCAGCATAAAACACCTTACCCTCCTCCATTCGGGCGTGGAGCCAGACTTTCGACTGACATCCGGAGATCAGGTACTGATCGGTCATATACTGCGGATCAATGAGCGGTAACGATTTGCCCATCTCCACCAGCAGGTTGTATTTGTCGAGCCAGTCATCGTAGAGTGAAAACTCCCGGATGATTTCTTGTTCTTTTTCAGCGATTGTCATAAGTGGAAATCAAAATAAGTTGGTTTAGTTTCTCAGGGAGAGGAGGTTCAGACGGGCTTCCTGCGTATAACCAAAAACTGCACCGACCAATTGGCAAGTCTCCATGTCCGAACATTCGGCACACGTGACATAACCTTTGTTATCAGCACATTTGCGGATTTCACACTGGTAGCATTGGGAAAATTTCACCCCTTCGACCCGGCAACCGGTGCAGTTGATGGTCTCGGGAGCGATGGTCGGGGCATTGAATTGTTTTTGCCACTCTTCAGCAGTGGCTTTTCTGAGGTTGTCGTCATCGTTGATGGTGGCGATCCGGGCGTTGCAAACCGCGCAATCGAGCCCGCAACAGGAGATCAGTTTTTCCATGGTGGTTTGATTAAATCAGGTGAAAAAATGTTAAGTCTGGTTATTACTCTAAAATTTCTTTTGCTTTGCGAATGGCGGTGGCTAACAGGTCGATCTCTTCGATGGTATTGTAAAAGGAGAAGGAAGCGCGCACCGTTCCCGGGATGTGCAGGGAATCCATCAAAGGCATGGCACAATGGTGACCCGTCCTGACAGCAATCCCCATCTTGTCAATGATCATCCCCGTGTCGTATGGATGAACGTTGCCGATGAGGAAAGAGATCAGGCTGGCTTTGGAAGCGGCAGTCCCGAAAAATTTCACCCCCCGGATTTCTGCCAGCATAGCGGTGGCGTAATCCAGCAATTGTTTCTCATACGCTGCAATGGCATTCATCCCCAGGTCTTTCAGGTAATACACGGCAGCCCGTAGCCCGGCAACACCCTCCACATTGGGAGTCCCCGCTTCAAATTTGAAGGGGAGGTCATTGAAGGTGGTATGGTCGGTATAAACATCCCTGATCATCTCTCCGCCCATCTGGTAGGGAGGCATCTCTTCCAGGTATTTTTCTTTTCCATAAAGCACGCCGATTCCCATGGGCCCGTACATCTTGTGCCCCGAGAAACAATAAAAATCGCAATCCATTGCCTGTACATCCACCGGCAGGTGCGATATTCCCTGGGCCCCGTCAATCAGCACGGGGACGTTGTGTTCATGCGCCATCCGGATGATCTCCTCCACCGGGTTGATCGTACCCAGCACATTGGAAACATGGGTAAGGGTGATCAGCCGTGTCCTTTCATTGATCATCCCCTCCAGCTCCTCCGGATTCAACGCTCCCTTTTCATCGATCCCGACGATCCTGAGCCTGGCGCCTTTTTCCAGACATACCTGTTGCCAGGGAACAAAATTGGAATGGTGTTCCATGATGGTGGTGATCACTTCGTCGCCCTCGCTGATATAGCGTTTCCCGAAGGAAGCAGCCACCAGGTTGAGCGATTCCGTGGTTCCCTTTGTGAAAATGATTTCATGCGTATTCCGGGCATTGATGAATTCACGGATCTCCTTGCGGGCCTCCTCGTATGCCTCGGTGGCCTTCACGCTGAGGTAATGGACACCGCGGTGGATGTTGCAATTATCAACCTCATAATATTTTCTGATGGCGTCGATGACCTGCACCGGTTTCTGTGTCGAGGCTGCATTGTCGAAATAGACCAACGGCCGTTTGTAGATCTGCTGGTGAAGGATCGGAAACTCTGAACGAACACGATCAATCGGAAAAAGAATCCCCATACGCTGGCGCTGTTTCAAAATTACTGATTGATATTCTTCTCCGGTGTGCTGCAATGGAGAACACATTGCTCACAAATCTGAAGTTCTCCCTGGAGGCGCTTTTTCACCATATCTTCGATCCTGCCCCGGAGTTCCGGAATGGCGATTTTCGCTACCACTTCATTGGCAAAGGCGAACATCAGTAACATCCGCGCGCTTTCTTCGCTGATCCCTCGTTGCCGCAAATAAAACATCGCCATGGAATCAAGTTGCCCGACAGACGAGCCGTGAGAACATTTTACATCATCATTGTAAATTTCCAGGAAGGGTTTTGAATTGACCCGCGCCGAATCGGTAAGCAACATATTTTTATTACTCTGCCGGGCATCGGTTTTGACTGCATTCCTGCGGACCAGTACATGGCCATTGAAGACTCCGCGGGCATTTTCATCCAGGATACCCTTAAAGACCTCGGTACTTGTGCATTCAGGGAAAGCATGATCAACATAAATCTGGTTATCAACATGTTGTTTCTTGTCCATCAGGTAGAGACCAAAGAGATCAGCCCTTCCATGAGTACCGTCGAAAACGACACGGATGTTATTGCGCAGCAACCCACCGTTGAGGGAAATATAGTGTGACTCAAGTCCTGCCGCCTTATCCAGCCTGAAAAAGGTTGAACTGATGAGGGTGCTGTTGTTGTTAAGGTTCTGTAGTTTGTAATGGTCCAGGAAAGCGTTTTCACCGGCGAAGATCTCGGTCACGATATTGGAGAAACTCCCCTGGTGGTTGTATGAATCATCGCAATGGACGAGTGAAAGGCGCGCGTTTTCTCCAAGGATGATCAGGTTGCGTGATTGAATCAGGAGGTTGCTTTTGTGGTGGATCACGTTGATCATCTGGACAGGTCGAGGGCTTTTCACCCCGGCCGGCACGTAAACGAAGACACCGTCACGAACAAAGGCCGTATTCAGGGCGGTGAAGGCGTCGGTGGTATCATCGGCGGCCCTGCCGTAATATTTTTCTACCAGTTCGGGATATTTCTTGCGGGCTTCCGAAAGGCTGCCCATGATCATCCCGTTTCCCAGCTCCATCAGGGGCACATCGCGTGAAACGTACCATCCGTTGAGTTGCCCTAAAATCGCGGTATCCAGGTGCGGAATGTTGCATTGGAACACCTTTTGGATATCCGTTTCTTTCAGTGGATCGAGCGGGTAATCGTACAACCGGGCAAGGCTCTCTTTCAGATCCGTATGCCTCCATCCTTCCTGCTTTGTGTCCGGGAAACCAAGCGAGGCAAAGGATTGAAAAGCCCGGTCGCGCAGCCCGGCCAGCCGGGGTGTATCGCAGGCAACCAGCTGCTGACGGTGGGTTTCATACAAGGAAACCAGTCGCGACAGGGTGATGGGAGATAAATTGGTTGATTCCATGAAGGTTTACTCCTGTGCTTTTTTGATCCAATCATACCCTTTTTCTTCCAGTTCCAGGGCCAGTTCCTTGCCCCCTGATTTGACAATCCTGCCTTCGAAAAGGACATGGACGAAATCGGGAACAATGTAATCAAGCAGTCGCTGGTAGTGGGTGATCACGACAAAAGCGTTGTCGGGCCTGCGCAATTTATTGACGCCGTTGGCCACGATCCGTAAAGCATCGATGTCGAGCCCTGAATCGGTTTCATCCAATATGGCCAGCGTAGGTTCGAGCATGGCCATCTGAAAGATTTCGTTTTTCTTCTTTTCGCCCCCTGAAAACCCTTCATTTACCGATCGGTTGGTGAGATTGGAAGTGATCTCCACCAGCTTCTTTTTCTCCTCCATCAGGCGCATGAAGTCGATACCCGACAAGGGATCGAGTCCTTTGTATTTGCGGATTTCGTTAACAGCGGTGCGCATGAAATTGGTGATGCTCACCCCGGGTATCTCCACCGGATATTGAAATCCCAGGAAAATTCCTTCCCGTGCCCGTTCTTCCACTGCCATTTTTAACAGATTCTTCCCCTGGTAAGTGATCTCCCCGTGGGTTACTTCAAAAACCTCCCTCCCGGCAATCACGGAAGCCAAAGTACTCTTACCGGTACCGTTCGGGCCCATGATGGCGTGGACCTCGCCTTTGTTTACTTCGAGATGAACTCCCTTGAGAATCTCCTTGTCTGCTATGGACGCGTGAAGATCATTGATTGACAACAACATAGGTTTATTATAAAGGTAAAACTGCTTTTTTTAATTCAACTATCCATTACCCGACACTTCCCTCCAGGCTGATGGAAAGAAGTTTTTGTGCTTCCACCGCGAATTCCATGGGGAGTTGCCGGAGCACCTCTTTTGCATAACCGTTGACGATCAGTCCAATGGCGCTCTCCATGTCGATTCCCCTTTGCTGGCAGTAAAAGAGTTGATCTTCACTGATCTTGGAAGTGGTTGCTTCATGCTCCACGATCGAAGATTTGTTCTCCACCTGGATATAGGGAAAGGTATGTGCACCACAGGCCGAACCCAGCAACAGCGAATCACACTGGCTGTAATTTCTTGAATTGACAGCATTTTTGGCAATGCGTACCAGTCCGCGGTATGAATTGTTGCTCTTCCCGGCTGAAATCCCTTTGGAGATGATGGTGGAGCGGGTATTTTTCCCCAGATGCTGCATTTTGGTTCCGGTATCGGCCTGTTGGTGGTTATTGGTGACCGCAACCGAGTAAAATTCTCCAATTGAATTGTCACCCAACAAAATACAACTCGGGTATTTCCAGGTTATCGCGGAACCGGTCTCAACCTGGGTCCAACTGATCTTGGCATTACTGCCTTTACAGATTCCCCGTTTGGTCACGAAGTTATAAATTCCGCCCTTTCCTTCTTTATCGCCGGGGTACCAGTTTTGAACGGTAGAATATTTGACTTCGGCATCTTTCAGGGCAACGATTTCGACAATGGCCGCATGGAGTTGGTTTTCATCCCGTTGCGGAGCGGTACAGCCCTCCATGTAGCTCACGTAAGCGCCCTCTTCGGCCACGATCAGCGTCCTTTCAAACTGCCCGGTGTTGGCCGCGTTGATGCGAAAATAGGTAGAAAGGTCAACCGGGCATCGCACTCCTTTGGGAATAAAACAGAACGATCCGTCGCTGAAGACCGCCGAATTGAGTGCGGCGAAGAAATTATCGGAATAGGGGACCACCGATCCCATGTATTGTTTCACCAGGTCGGGGTGTTTCTGCACCGCTTCGCTGAAGGAGCAAAAGATGATCCCGTATTTTGACAAAGTTTCCGAGAAGGTCGTCTTGACTGAAACACTATCGATTACGGCATCCACTGCAACACCTGCCAGTTTTTTCTGCTCTTCGAGCGAAATACCCAGTTTATTAAAAGTGGCTAAAAGTTCAGGATCTACTTGGTCCAATCCCGAAAGTTCTTTTTTCTTCTTTGGTGCGGCGTAGTAAATAATATCCTGAAAATCGATCGGTTCAATGGTCAGGTGCGCCCAATCCGGTTGTTTCATGGTCAGCCAGTGCCGGAAGGCCTTCAGGCGGAATTCGAGCATAAATTCAGGTTCATTCTTTTTTGCAGAGATGAACCGGATGGTATCTTCGGTCAGGCCGCGGGGAGCAAATTCTGTATCGATGTCGGTGACGAAGCCGTATTTGTATTCCTGTTTGGTTACTTCATGAAGAATGTTATTGGAATCGGATTCCATAAATAAAAAATTTGGTACAAATTTACCACTTTTACGGTTACCGAACTATCTCTTTCCCGGGAGTTCCGCTTCTATTTTTCCGGAGAAAAAGGGTTACCTTTGCACCCTTCAGGAATTCTCTCTTTCCGGTTAATCACCGGATCAAAATATTGATGGCATGTACGAAAAAAAGGACAATAAAAGCCGTGTCACTCCTGCTGCAACTCCCTTGTCAACATTGGGGGAATTTGGTCTTATCGACCGGTTGACGCGTGATATCCCGCGCTATCATCCCGAAACCCTTTGTGGTGTGGGTGATGATGCGGCGGTGATCCGTTGCGGGGAAGAGGTATTGTTGGTTTCAACTGATCTGTTAGTGGAAGGGATTCATTTCGATTTAACCTACACGCCATACCGGCATCTGGGATACAAAGCAGCGGCGGTGAATATTTCCGACATCGCAGCCATGAACGGGATACCCAAGCAGATGACTGTCTCCATTGCGGTGAGCAGCCGTTTCCCGGCGGAGGCGCTGGATGAGTTATACGACGGGATTCGGTTGGCCTGTGAGAAATACCGGGTGGACCTTGTAGGAGGCGATACCAGTTCCAGTGCACGGGGTCTGATGCTTTCAGTGACCATCCTTGGAACCGCCTCGCCTGGTGAGGTGATCTATCGCGGTGGTGCCCGTCCGGGTGATTTAATGTGTGTAACCGGTGACCTCGGTTCAGCATACATGGGTTTGCTGCTGCTTGAAAGGGAAAAGAAAGTCTTTGAGGTCAATCCGGGCATGCAACCCGAACTGGAAGGCTATGAGTACCAGATTGGCCGGCAGCTCAAACCCGAAGCCCGGACCGATATCCGGAACCTTCTACAGACGCTGGGGGTACATCCAACCGCGATGATCGATATCTCTGACGGATTGTCTTCTGAGACGTTGCATCTTTGTCACCGGTCGGGTACCGGTTGCCGCCTTTTTGAGGAGAAGATCCCGATAGATGAGCACACCCGCCGGATGGCCCTCGATTTCAACATCATTCCCACCATTACCGCGCTGAGCGGCGGAGAGGATTACGAGTTGCTTTTCACCATCCGGCAGGAGGATTACGAGCGGATCAGGGAAACAGAAGGGATCACCGTGGTCGGCCACATGACCGCTTCCGGGGAGGGAAAATACCTGATCACTACGGATGGAAAGCAGGTTCCGCTCTCGGCACAGGGCTGGGATGGGATGAGAGAAAAGGAAACCGCGCTTTAACTGTTATTTCCTGACGATCTTGGCGATATCCACCTGGTCGTCGGTCTTTACCTGGATCATGTACAAACCGACCGGTTGGGCAGCCAGTGAGAACTGGTGTTTCTGTTCCCCGTTGAGGGTCTGACGGATTATTTGTTTCCCGTTCATGTTGTAAAGGGTAACCAGCACCGTACCGGGGTTCTCCTGAGTCAATTCAAGGATCACGATATCGCTTGTGGGGTTGGGATAGACTTTGAAAAATGCCGGTGTGACTTCTGGGACTTCCATGAGTGCTTTGGTCTCATTGTCGAGGTTGGCTACCAGTGGGTTGAAGGAAGAGGCCCCGCAATAGGTGGTACTGATATAAGCACGGAGGTATCCGCCGGGGTTCACGATCACGCCGGGCATCATGGAGATGACTTCTCCTGCGATCAGGGTGACCGAACCGGTATTGTCAACCACAAAAGTAGCGCCATCGCCAGCTACCGTCAGGTGGCTGGTTGCATCATAACAGTTGCTGATGCCGGCCGGAATGGTGATGTTGGCCAGTTCCTGTTCAGCCGGCGGGAGGTCGGTTTTGACACCGGTGAAGGTGCTGAAAGAATTGATCCCCGTAGCGCTGAGGAGGTGTGTTGCAGCATTGGTCAGCGCGTAGGTGACCCATGGGGCAGGGTTGACCTTGGTACAGGAAATCTTGTTTTCTGTTCCGTTAACATCCGCGGCAACATACTGGAAAGTGGCATTGCAATTGAGGTTTGTGACTCCCGACTGGGAGAGGGTCCAGTAGCGTTTCAGGTAATTCCCGGATACCGAGGGATCGGGGTATTTCGCGTTGACCAGAGCGACACCGATGTAGTTCCCTCCTGCGAAAGTACCGGAGAGGATCACGAGGGTGACGGGTGAATATTCGGCGGTGCTGGTCGCGTCACCGACGGGATAGGTAAAGGTCCCGGTGTAACCCGGCAGAAACTCTTTGCGCAACTGTCCCGATCCGGTGGCCACGATCATGTTGGACGCGGAGAAAGAACCGGAAATCATGGCACCGGTTCCCAATGACAAATTGTTTGTACCCAGGGTCACTTTCCCGGATGTCAGTGTCAGGGTGCCGGTAACCTTCGTTCCCCCGCTGTTGTTGACACCTGCTGCATTGTTCACCGTCATGTTGTTGATAGTGTTGGTCCCGGTGATGGTTTGGGTTGTGGTACCCGAAAATTGTACCGTGCCGGTACCCAACGAATTGGCAGTGGCATTTTCGTTGGTCAAATCCTTTTTCAAAACCAGTGTACCCGCGTTGCTCACAGTAGCGCCGCTCTTGATCACCAATGCCTCCGAAGAGACCAGGGTGGTACCTGCCATCACCTTCAGGGTGGTCCCGCCGGTGATGA
>CALMDO010000274.1 GCA_937862805.1 uncultured Bacteroidota bacterium | reverse complement strand
ACATCGAATAAGTGCTTTGCAAGAGATACTCTTCCCCGTCGCTGGTGAATTTTTTAACAGCAAAGCCACCGGTTACATCCGAAATTTGCCTGAATTCTTTCCCTTTGATGATAAAGGTCCCGCGGTTATGGCCGCAGAACAAAGTCCCGTCAATATTTTTCAACTCCCATACCTGTCCCTGCGATTGGTTAAGAAATCCGGTATTGACAAACCGGTCGTTGAGCCCATTTTTACGATAGGTAAAAACCCCGCGGTTGGTTCCCAGGTAAAGTGTTCCGCCATCCAAAGCGGCGGTATAGACTGCCCCTGATTGCTCCCCTGGATCGCGGCAGATATCCAGCGTATTGTCGAAAGAAATCCGGTCGAGTCCCTTGTCAAGACCTACCCAGATTCCCTGGTCGTGGTCAGAACAAAGGGAGAGGATGGTGTTGTTCTGGAGCGCGTTTTCATAATGCAGGTGATGAAGAATGGCGCCATCGGTGTTCAGGATGTAAATTCCCTTGACAATGGTACCAAATACAGGTTTATCACCCAGCAGGATACCGTTGTTGATCTGAAATTTTTTCAGGGATTCATTGGCAGCTACATTCCAGGGCTTCATCTCCTTACCATCATAAACAAAAACTCCTTTTGAAGAGGTGCCGATTAACAAAGTACCAGATTTCCAAGGAAGAATGGCTTTCACTTCCGTACCTTCCAATACGTTTTGCGTCTCGAGCCTGCGGAGCGTATCGTTGATCAATTCATACAAATGACCGTCGGTTGACTGGATAAAAAGCCGCCCGTTAGCTTTCAGTAAAAAGATGATGACAGTGGGCAGCGGGATGGATTTGACCGTATGATGATCATATACAAAAAGGGCTGAAAAACTCTGGAAATAGACTTTTCCCTGGTGACTGACTATCTTCCATACCTCATCGTTATGAAAAGTGAAATTTTTCAGTAAAGGACGCAGCGAATGATACCTGAATTCGCCGAACCTGTCACTTACCCAGTATCCAAAATCTTCAAAAGAGCCGGTATAGACCCGTTGATCATCATCGACCATCACCGACCGGATAATGGTCTGATCAGGGATCCTGAAACGTTTCCAATGGGTTCCGTCGAATTGGACCAAACCCATGTTGTTGGCTGTATAAACGAAACCCTGGTTATCGGTAGCAATCGACCAGTTCTGGCTCCCCGCGCCATACATCTGACTGGTGTAGTGGGTTACCAGATACGAGGACTGCGCCCAGCCAATCGTGGATAAGAAGAGTAATAAGAGTGCTGCAGTAAAGGTCTTATTCATCCAGGGGGCAATTCGGGAGCCATACTGTTCAAAAGTAAGAAAAAAAATAGCTGGTAAAATGTATCTTTGCAGTTTCACCTGCTTCACCAACTTCACCCTGATTATGAAAACAGGTTTGTTCCTGATTTTTTTCACCGTAGTCACCCTCCTTTTCGCACTCATCAATTATGCCATTTTTTCGAAAGCAGTGCAGGCTTTTCCCCAGGGGAGCCCGCTTCGCACAGGCTTTACCATCTTTTTTTGGTTTCTGGCTTCGACCTTTATCCTTGCAAGAATACTGGAACGTTACTGGCCCTGTGGTCTGACGGGAATATTGACATGGATCGGTTCTTTCTGGATGGCATTTATGGTTTACG
>CALMDO010000273.1 GCA_937862805.1 uncultured Bacteroidota bacterium | reverse complement strand
TACAACTTTGTTAATTATTGAAAATCAAATGAATGAAAAACGGTGGCAGCGTTTTATCAAATCAACTGGCAGCGTTATATGGCGACACTGAAATGGGCACAAAAGATTCGTAATGAAGTTTATTCCCATAAAAACAATTAGTGACAAACCGTTATGAAATTAATTCATAAATTGAAAAAACATTTATGATTCAAATATCAGGAATGCATAAAACATTATAGTAATGGATATGAAAAAAAATGTTGCATTGGTTTTGGGAAGTGGCGGAGCAAGAGGCTTAGCTCACATTGGTGTAATTAACGAACTCGAAGAGCAGGGATTCATTATCACATCAGTTAGTGGCACTTCAATCGGTTCATTAATTGGTGGATTTTGTGCTATGGGGAAATTAAATGAATTGACAGAATGGCTTACTACACTTCAAAAAAAGGATGTTTACAGTTTGATGGACCCCACCTTAAGCACGAATGGTCTGTTAAAGGCTGAAAAGGTTTTTAGAAAATTGAATACAATAATTCCGGATGTTCTTATTGAAGAGATGAATATTCCGTATGCGGCAGTTGCAACCGATGTAATAAACAGAGAAGAAGTTATATTTACCAAAGGTAGAGTCCACTCCGAGAAGTGGTTTTTTAAAACTGGTTTTTAAACAGTCATATAAATAACAACAAGTAAAAAACTATTGAATGATAAAATCGGGCAATAGTTTTCTCTCTGATAGCGCATGAAGCGCATGAAGCTTGCCCATAAGGGCAATAGTAGGTCCACCAAGACTGCATTGATGGCAGTCTGAAACGTTCTTTGACAAGTTTGTTGAGTAAATTTCACAATCCTTACCAGATTGATCCAGAAGCACCTGCAGACCGCCCACATTTGAGTCTTGAACAGGCCCCGGTATTTGGTTTTGTTATTTCGCAGCGGGTAAGATAGTTGGAAAACGGTGGCTTCCACATTGTTACGCTTATGAAGCTCCTCAAGCGATCTTCCCCGCATCTTCCTGCGAAGCTCAGCTGTTCTTATGACCTTTTCGTCAAAGTAATATGTACCATCTTTTGTTTTAATGTACCACCGGTCCCGGGTACTGGCTTTGGTCTTTTTAACCATTTTCGCTTTGAGAATCTCACCAGTTTGTGAATCGGTAACCATCAGCTCATCATTGATCCATTCTGGGATGTAGCGGGCTTCAGCACCTGAGATGCCGGTAAACACCATGTCGATATTTTCGCAAAATGCATCATTATCAGGACTTTGGTAAGCGCCATCGGCGTAAACCTTCTCCACTGGCTGTTGAGTCACTTCTTCAGTGGCCCTAATCGAAGGCTGAACAAAGTTTACATCAGATGTATTGGAAGTCTGGACATTGATGTCGGTAATCAGATTGAGCGATTCATCAGAACAAGTTTCGGTAACATTGGCACTGTACCCTTTTACCTTCTGGTCCCCTTTGTTCCTGTAGGTACAATCGGGGTCATGAGGTGACTGGACACTGCCAGAGCGGATCTCCTCTTTGGGACGCAGTTCTATCTTATGGCCTTCCAAAACCTTGTATTGTTCCTCGAAGACCCGCTTTAGCAACAAAGCATGATCGCTGTTGTCGTTCTTAAATATGCAGATAAGCCTATAGAACACATCTCCAAGGGATTGCATGCGACTTCTGATCTCCTCCCTGGTTTGACGGTAAACGGTCACCTCGGGGTCTTCCTCCAACAATTGTGACAACTGGGCTTGTACCGACTTGGGTAAACGCGAAAGACCTTTGTCATCCAGGTTTTTGAAGAATAATTGCAAGGTCTGATGAATGATCTCGAACCGTGTGTAAAGAGCAATATTGCTTCCGATCAACTTGCTGTCCATACGGATACTGCGGCCGTCCACTTTGAACTCCTTGACTTGCTCGCCAGTGACCTTGGCAAAAGCCTCGGAAAGCAGATCTAAATCGTGATCCCGGTTGTATTGGTGAATCCGTTTGCGAAACAGGTAATAGGTCGACTCCACGGGTATCTCATCGTTCAGGTTAATGAGTCCGAAAGCCTTGCGAACCAGTAAGTTAAAGTTGCACTGTTCGAATAAATCCTGGTCACTCCAGCCCATGCCCTCCTTGAGGATCATCATTCCCACCATAGTGGAGACTGAGGCGTTGGGAGCCCCCATCCGGTCGCTGAACAGGGTACTAAAGAGGGATTCGTCAATGCGGCTGACAATTTGGTCATAGAACTGGTTGTGCCAGCCACGGCTGTTTTCATACTTCTTCTTGGCCTTGCCACTCAGCTGAAGAGGAACATTCCCGAAGAGGTCGATCTGGGTATTCCTATGAGTCTTTTTAAACATACGCTGATCCATATAAATGATGAGTGGAAGGTAAGGAAAAATTATGACAAATCAAAGTTTATACGTTTGATATACAGTAATTTAAGTGAATATTTATCAACAAATTTATTAACACAATAGTTTAATTAAACGTCCTTCCGACTTTTCGGAGTGGACTCAA
>CALMDO010000272.1 GCA_937862805.1 uncultured Bacteroidota bacterium | reverse complement strand
GGTACCGGGCGCATGCCGCCCTGCTGGGGACCACCCTGATTTTCGGGATGCACTATTCCATTGCGAAAAGCATGATGCCCGGAGTTTTCACCCCGGAACAACTGATTTTTTTGAGGCTGTTAGCCGGGGCAGTGCTCTTTTGGTTTTTCGAGCGATTGTTTGTCCGCGAAAAAACCGAACGGCGCGACATCCTGAAATTCGCACTTTGTGGTGTCCTGGGATTCTCACTGAACCAGGCCTTGTTTTATGAAGGTTTGAACCTGACCAACCCGGTGGACGCCTCTATCATTCACCTGGTCAACCCCATCATCGTGCTGATCTTTGCCCACCTGATCATCCGGGAAGAGATCACCACTGCCAAGACAGTGGGTATCCTCCTGGGAGCTTCCGGGGCACTGGTGCTTATTCTTTACAGCGGTACCATCAGCTTCCGTGGTCAATATGCCCTGGGGAATCTGTTGGTACTGCTCAACACGGTTTTTTACGCTTTGTACCTGGTACTGATCAAACCCCTTACCGCTAAATACCACACTGCCACCATTCTGAAATGGGTCTCCATTTTCGGATTCCTGTTTATTCTCCCCTTTACTTTCAGACAAGCCCTGGATATCCGTTTCAATACCCTGACGCCGGCCGGCTGGGCAGGATTGGCCTACATCATCCTGCTCAACACCTTTGTGGCTTACCTGCTGATCAACTTTGCCCTTCAGCAACTGACGCCCGGGGTGATTGGCTACTACAGTTACCTGCAACCCGTCATCGCGACGCTGTTAACGGTCTCTGCCGGTCAGGGAACGATCACACTGCCCAAAATAGTGGCAGCGCTCCTGATCTTTGCCGGAATCTGGATCATCAACCGGCGGAAAGCCATCAAAGGATAACGGATTAAAAAAAATGGCGGAAAGGCAAAAGGATCCACTCGAAAATCTTTTCGATCAACGGCCGCCGGATGTAACTTTCATGATCGAAAGGCTGCGAATTGCGCATGGTTTCACTTACGTGATCCTGCAATTGCCGAAGGATCTCAGGTTCTGAGCCAATCAGGGCTACTTCATACTGGTAACGAAAGCTGCGGTAATCGAAATTGGCAGAAGAGATGGAGAAGATTGCCTCATCAATCATGAGCAATTTCGCGTGAAGGTTATAAGGCATGTAGAAGAGCAGCTTTACTCCGGCATTGTGTAACATCCCCAGATATTTGTTACGAAGAATATCCACCATCCTGACATCCGAATGCTTGGGCATGATCACAGTGACAGCAACACCCCGGTTGCTGGCATCCATCATGGCTTTACGAAGGACAAAACCCGGCAGGAAGTAAGGCGTTTCGATTACCACCGAGCGGGTCGATTTGCGGATCAGTTCGGTATATCTCTTTTTAAGTCGTTGAAATTGGATGGAGGGCACATCACGAATGATCTCAAAATCGCCATGAATGATCCTTTTGGTATAGGTCACCTTGTTGGTGATGATGTAAGGATTGAAGGCTCCGAAGTTCTCCATGAAAACCTTGCGGAAAGAGAGGGCCAGTTCCCCGTCGATCCGCACGCAGAGCTCCCGCCAGTTGAGGTTATAGCCAGTGATGTTGGCCGACCCGATGTATGTGATCACATCATCGATCACAACGATCTTCCGGTGATCGCGCCGATGTCCCCGTGTGAAAAGGTCGGTGTTGATCTTGATCTTTTCGAAAAAACGGACTTCCCCCCCGTAACTGATCAGCTCTTCAAAGAAGGTTTCCGATACAGGACCTTTGCCCCAGGAGTCGATCAACACCCTGACCATGATCCCTTCCTTTGCCTTTCGGGTAAGGGCATCGCGAAACCTCACACCCAGGTGGTCGTTCGCGAATTTAAAGGTCTCCAGGAAAATATGGCTTTTTGCCTGGGCAATGTCTGCCAGCATCAGGTTGTAATACTGCAAGGTATCATCAATGATCCTGAAATCCATAGTCCAAATTTACAAAAAAGAGACGAAGCTGTGGAAGTGTTAATAGTGAACGTGGTAAATTTTCCGTAAGTTTGCTTTAAATTCTTCTTCGCATGATCCGCTCCATGACCGGTTACGGTAAATCACAGGCGGCTCTCCCCGGCCGCAAACTCACCATTGAGATCAAGACCCTGAACAGCAAGCAACTCGATCTGAGCCTGAAACTCCCCGCATATTTCCGCGAAAAAGAGTTAGTGGTCAGAACCCTCGTTAACCGTTTCCTCGTAAGGGGAAAAGTCGATTTTTATGTAACACAGGAATTGACCGGGGAGGCGCTTAACTACAGTGTGAACCACGATCTGGCCATGAAATACCATGCCGGACTTAAGTTGTTGAGAAAAGAGATGCGTGAAGATACCCCGTTGCTCCCGCTGGTGCTCAGGATGCCCGATGTGTTGGAATCGGGACGGGACGAGATCAGTGAAGAAGATTGGACAGCGGTAGAAACAGCCATCATCCAAACCTTGTTGCAGGTGAATTCTTATCGCGATGAGGAAGGAAAAGCGCTGGAGGAGGATTTGCTGAAACATGTGCAAACTATCCTGCAACTTCTGGATGAAGTTGATCCTTATGAGAAAAGCCGTATTGAGGAGATCCGCCAACGCATAAGCAAAGATTTCGCCAAACTGTCGGGTGATTTCAACGGGGCCGCTCCCGATGCCAACCGTTTTGAACAGGAACTGATCTACTATCTTGAAAAGCTTGACATCACCGAGGAAAAAGTGCGGCTGCTGAAACATTGCCAGTATTTTCTGGAAACCATGTCACAGGAAGAGACCCAGGGTAAGAAACTGGGTTTCATCACCCAGGAGATGGGCCGCGAAATCAATACCATCGGTTCAAAGGCCAACCACGCCGCCATCCAGAAGATCGTCGTTCAGATGAAGGATGAACTCGAAAAGATCAAAGAACAACTCAACAACATTCTGTAACCAACACCCATGACCTCTTCCACTGACAAAGCGATCATCGTCTCCGCCCCGTCGGGTGCAGGAAAGAGTACCCTTGTGCACCACCTGACAAACCACTATCCCCAATTGGCCTTTTCGGTTTCTGCCTGTACCCGTCCCCGGCGAAAAGAGGAAAAGGAGGGCATCGATTACTATTTCATCTCCCCCGAAACTTTCACAAAACACGTTGAATCAGATGATTTTATAGAATGGGAGGAAGTTTACCCGGGCTGCCGTTACGGTACCCTTAAATCGGAGATCGACCGGATCTGGCGCCAAAAACAAACCCCCATTTTCGACGTGGACGTAAAAGGTGGTTTGAACCTGAAAAAATATTTCGGGGAAAAAGGACTTTCTGTTTTCGTTCAACCCCCTTCGGTACAGCATCTGAAAGAACGTCTTGAGAAAAGGTGCACCGATTCACCCGAACGCATCGCGGAACGGGTTGCTAAAGCAGAAGAAGAGCTGGGTTTTATTTCGCGTTTTGACACCGTGATCGTGAACGATGACCTCGAAAAAGCGAAGAGAGAAATTACCCTGGCGACGGGCACCTTTTTAGGAATCAACCAACCATGAAAACGGGGCTCTTCTTTGGTTCCTTCAATCCCATTCACACGGGTCACCTGATGATCGCCGGTTACATGGCCGAGTATACCGACCTGGACCAGGTTTGGTTCGTGGTTTCCCCCCAGAATCCCTTGAAAGAAAAGTCCGGATTATTGGCCGACCATCACCGGCTGGCCATGGTCAACCTGGCCATTGAGGAGGACCAGCGGTTCCGTGCATCGAACATCGAATTCAGAATGCCCAAACCTTCTTATACCATCGATACGCTGACCTGGTTGGGAGAGAAATATCCTGACAAAGCGTTCGTTTTGTTAGCCGGGGCAGACATTCTGCCCACTTTTCACAAATGGAAAAATTGGGAGGTCCTTTTGGAAAACTACCGGTTTTACATTTATCCCCGCACCGGAGTTGATCTTCCCGTCCCGGATCTTCATCCTTCGTTTACTTTCGTTGATGCTCCGCTGGTGACGATCTCCTCTTCCTTCATCCGCCAGGGCATCAGGGACAGGCACGATCTGCGCTATTTTCTCCCTGATCCCGTCTGGAAGTACATCCGGGAGATGCACTTTTACCGCTGAACAACCAGTTTCCGTACAGCCTTGTTCCCGGCGATGGATGTTTCAATAAGATATACACCTGGCTCCAATGAAACACCGGGCAAATCAACGGTTTGTTGGTTCGGTTGATTGATGCCGACTGTGTTATGGTAAACGGTCAGTCCGCTCAAACTTGATATCCGGATATCTAAAGTGCCGGTTTCGCGCGTGTCAACCAGCAGATGAAGGTGGTTCCCGCATCCCGGGTTGGGATAGGGGACTACCGAAAGCTGTTGATCCGTTGCTTTTGTGCCATCACCATGAACCATAAGAGGTCTTGATTCCGACCAGATAAAGTTTCCCTCCTGATCCTCGGCTCTTACTGCCCAATAGTACTGCTCTCCCTCCTTACAAAACGGGAGGCTTGCAAGATAATGGGAGGTCAATGTGCCACAATCTGCTTTGTAAACAATGTGTGGAGGGGTGATGTGAGCTGTTGTTGACAGAATAAATGTACAACCGACCGGTTCGAAACCCACAGGCTCCCAGTTAAAGAGTGCCCCGCTGCTTTTCAGATTTTCTCCGGGAAGAGGCGATGTAAGCGACAGCAATTGATTCACACTGTTCACCACGTATGCCAGGTACCAGGGTCTATCAGTGCCGAGACTGTCATAAAACCACCAGTCGTAATCTTCACTTCGGAACCAGTAAGTGCTTACTATGTAACTGGTAATTTGAGGACCTAGCGTGGCCTCCGTCAGGTTTCCAAGAGAGACTTCGGCCTTTTTTGTTACGGAAGATTCATTTTCAGTAGAAGTTTCGTAGTTGATCTCATGCCCTCCCGAAATCCTGACCTTGAATACCTCAGGGATGGCGAAAGTGGTTGTAGCATCGGCCTGGTATTTGGTCTGCATCGCATATTCAGAAGTGGTATCTTTCAATACCTCAAAACAAGGCGTCTGACCCTTGCCGGGACTTTCCCATGTGGCAGCACAGACGGCTCCCAAGCTGGAACTGTGAAGGTCGCGTTTCATCAAAGTCCTTTCGTCCATGGTCCAATCCTGCAGGGTCATTCCGTTTGGTTCATTGATCAAAAAAGGGAACGAAGAGATGTCGGGATATTTGTATATGATTGCTGTTGTTGCTGTTACAAACCTGTATTCCTCCGAACTCCTTACCGGGTATCGACTGTCAGTACTCCACCATGGGAACCGGTAATAGGTATAACGGGTGATGATTGGGACAGAATAAACGTAAACACCCAGTTCCTGCGAGGCTTCGTTTAATTCAAAGGGGAGGGTCAGTTTATTCATCCATGTCTTTGTGGAGCTGACCTTCGTTTTAAAAGCCGCGGCGCAATGAAGGCCGATATTGAAAGATGCATGTTTGTTTCCCGTGTTGACCTCTCCCCCCACGGAATATTGGTCTTCAGTGGTGGTAGTCACCGTGGTGGTATATTCCGTTCCGATAGACAGGCTGGTTTCGGTAGGACGGTAGTCGGGAAAATAATGACTATCCCATTCTTCCCAGTTGATGGAACAGGGTGGAGCATTGTCGAGCAAACCAACGAGGCTCCAAAGGCTTCTGATACCAGGGCCGTAAGTTGAATCGGTGGGGGCATCGTTGGCCAGGTCATCGCTTATGATGTTGAGCTCGGGAACCGGTCGCCAGGTATCGGAAGTAAACCGCAGACCGCAGATCTGTCCATACTTGTCAGGATAGTAAATCCAATTCTGTTGTTGAAACCCGTCGGCCTGGTCTCCAACCATGTTGGTTAGTTTTTTCGGCACCAGTTCGATAGCACCGGCCATGTTGATGGCTCCGTTTCGATCGTCGGGTTTCATGGAAGAAGGGATTACGATGCTGCCCATATTGACCTGTGCAAAAATGTCGGTTCCGAAATTCAGTTCGACATAGTTAATGTCGCTTACTCCGTTGTTCGCATAGCCGAACAAAACCATCCGTTCACTTGAATAAAGAATATCCATGTTCTCGATGGTCCGGCCTCCTTTCGCTGTTCCTCCAAGCAGTACCGAAGCTTTGCAGCCGTTCATGATGGTCCACGGACCGAAAGGGATTTCATAGCTGAAATCGGTCTCTCCACCGGGAGGTGTTGAAGCAAGGAGCCATCCCAGATAACTTTGGGTGTTCTTTGTGTCGTAGGTGTTCAGGACCAGTCTGACCTGTCCCGATGTGTCAACGTGTGGAACGATTCCTCCTGCCATATTACCGGGGATATCAGCGATCAGATGGTTCCATTTCCAGATGAACTTATCGTTGGGCTTGTCGTATGCATATTTCTGCACGCACCATTTGCCGTAATTGGGATCATCTGACTGCGCATAGACACCCAGAAAATAGAGACATGAATCGTGCTGAAAAGCGGTCTTCTTGATGATTTTTATTTTGCCGCTGACCAGGTCGTAGTACCCATGCGCCTGGGCAGTGGAATTAGCCGGCATATGAGCAAAACAATCGTAACTGTCGTCGGTGGAGTGGGTCAGGGTACTTTTGGCCTTTTGGTTGTAATAGTGCCACATTTCGCCATTGTATTCAAAGGCGATGGCATTCCCCTGCATCCCTTGGTACCACTCTAATTCATCAGGAAAACCATAGGTAAAATAGTTGACATTCCCCGGAAGCATTTTATAGGCACTCAGCTTCCCGTTATGATCGATGGTATAAACGGTAACCGTGACACCATCTTCAATATATTCGCAAGTGAATACGAAAATGGTTCCCTGGAATCCATACATCACCGTTTCATTGGGGAACCACCGGTAATCTTCTCCATCGTGGAACACGGAATCGGGATTCATGTTGTAGATGTACTGCGCCTCAAGCATGGATGGCAAAAGCATGAGTACCACGAGAAGCAGTTTCCATGGATTGTATCTGCTTTTGATTTGTGTTTTCATTTGTATTAATTTGATATTCAATTATTTAAAGTACATATGATGGTTGATTTTGGGAGACCACAGAAGCCTTAATTACTATGAATCAGTGATTATCGAAGGGATTTAAAATTGTAGCGAAGTCCGGTGTTGATTAACAGATCGGCACCCATGGCTGCTTCGACGGAAAATGTCAGCGGATCAATGATGGTCCAGTCAATCCGGAGGCATCCATCGATAAAGTTCCTGGAACAAAGGGAAGATTCTATTTCATCAAAATAGGTTTTCCCGGTTTCAGGATCGGTACGTTCCATCCGGTAGGTTCTTTGGTCGAAAGCATAATAAAACCCGGGGCCGGCAGATACGGTAAGGGGACTGACTGAAAACGAGATCATCGGTGTGATCCGGCCATAGAGAAGGGTATAATTTTCCTTAAGTACGTTCGAAAAATGGGGAACCATCGGGTTGATGCTGTCGGTGATCGATTTCGAACTTCCCCAAAGCACCGAAAACTCAGGCAGGAGCGAAATACCCCATCTTGGGGTAAAGTTGTACCTGAAATTGAACCCGATACCGATCACCGGGTTCGTAAGATCTGATTGTACCTTCATCTTGTTTTTCGTGGGAAGGTCCAGGGCTGTCTCTGATCTCAGGGAAGAAAGTCCCACCAGGAGGTTTCCGTCGATAAACCATTTTCCTTGCGGGGAATTGAGCAGTACAGCTCCTGCACTGACCATTACCTGATTAAGGTGGACTGAGTTGGTTTCGTAATCATTGAGCGATGCCAGCTCATCATCATCAAGGGAGGTGGTTCCCAGATCCATTCCCTGCCATACGGAGTGGGCGGAGAG
>CALMDO010000271.1 GCA_937862805.1 uncultured Bacteroidota bacterium | reverse complement strand
TCAAATTCGACCTTTTGGGTAACCATCTTTCGGTAAATCGAAGGAATCGACTTGACCCGGCTCCGGATTTCACAGTCAAAACCGTTTTCTTTCAAGCGCCGGCTGACAGGTTCTATAAAATCAGCCGTATATTGTTCCCGGTCGGTACGGGTTTCAGTCAGTTTCTTATCAATCGCGGCATAGTGCATTGGATCGGTGTGACGCATCAGGCGGTCTTCCATCTCATGTTTGATCCTGTACAGTCCCAACCGGTGGGCAATCGGGATGTAGAGCGCTTTGGTCTCCCCTGCAATCAGCGCTTGTTGTTCAGCAGGATAGCTGATAAGATGCCGGACATCATAAAGCCGCATACCCAGCCGTATCAGAAGAACCCTGATATCGGGGCAAAGGGTCAGCAGCAGGCCGATAAAATTTTCGCGGTTGGTGTTGTATTTCTTGGTATCGATCCGTTCCAGTTTATGGATGCCTTCAATCAATTCCAGCACTCCTGCACCAAATTGCTCAGTGATTGCCTGATGAGAGAGAATTCCCTTGTCTGCCAGGTTTTTAAGCATCAGGCACAGCACCGGTTCGGCGCCCAGTTTCAGGTCTTCCAGTAGAATTCGGGCCGTATCCAGCACCATTTGCGCGTAATCTTCGCCATCAGCAGCTTGATGACGGTTAAGCATCAGGGAGAAGGCGGAGCGCAGGATGGTCCGGTCGCGGCTCAGTTCATCATAAGCCAGCAAATCTTCCAGGTTGAATTCATCTGTTAGAGGACGTTGTAAAGCGTTCATCAGGATGCAGGAGCTTCGGATGAAAACGCAAAAGTAACAGATATATTTCTATACTATGGAAGGAAGCAGGCGCCGCCTGAACGGATCAGGTATAGAGAAAGCGTTTGATCTTCTGGGTGGCAGTTTTTTGGAAAGGAGCAGGTTGAGAGATGACCACCTGTACCTGTTGGTACTTTTTTACGCGGGCATTGACATATTCCTGCAATTCAAGGCGAAGCTCTTCGATGCGTTGTTCAACATAGCTTGCGACTTCATTTTTCAGCGATTGATAGCGAAGTGCTATTTCTTCCTGGTTGAAATGGACCAGCGCCACCAGTTTTCCTTTTTGTTCGATCACCAGAGACTCGATGACATGTTTAAAATTGTTGATGACCGATTCAATGTCTTCCGGGTAGATGTTTTCACCGTTGGGACGAATGATGACACTTTTGCTCCGACCTTTGATATAGAGATTTTTATGTTGGTCGAAGATGCCCAGGTCACCGGTTCGGAACCAGCCATCAGGCGTAATGATTTCGCGGGTGAGTTCGGGTTCCTTGTAGTATCCCAGCATGATGTTGGGACCTGCTGCCCAGATCTCTCCTTCGCCCGTTGTCGGATCCGGGTCATGGATTTTCAGTTCAACCCCTTCGCAGGCCGGACCTGTTGATTGAAGCCGCGCGTTTTGCGGGTTGAAACCGGCTAACAACGGGGCACATTCGGTCAGACCGTAGCCCACGGCATAAGGGAAACGCGATTCAATCAGGAACCGTTCAACGGTTTTATCCAGTTTTGCGCCACCCACGCCGAAGAAGGTCAGTTCTCCTCCAAAAGTTGTCATCAGTTTTTTACCGGCGATGCGGTGAAGTAATTTTCTGGTGCGTGGGATCCGGTAGAAAAACCTGATGACAGGATTTCCCGTAAGTTCCGGTAAAATTTTAGACCTGAAGATTTTTTCAATGATCAGGGGGACGGTCAGCATGGTTGTGGGCCGTACCGTTGCCAAAGCCGGCAGGAGTACCTGGGGGATGGGGGGTTTGAGCAGGTAATAAATACACGCGCCACGGTACATGGGAAGGATCAGTCCCAGGGTGTTCTCATAGGTATGCGATAAGGGGAGAATGGACAAGAAGCGGTCGGTGGGGTGGATGGGCTGAATCTTATGCCCGTTGACAGCAGTAAAACAGATATTCCGGTGCGACAGCATGACCCCTTTCGGTTTTCCGGTGGTTCCCGAAGTATAGATGATGGATGCCAACTGGTCTTCTTCGACGGAATATTTTCTCAGGGGAAGGCTGTCTGATTGAAAACACGGGATATCAGGAGCTCCGTTTACAACGGAGAAATCTTCAATTTTTACAATTCTTTGGAGGTTGGGAGTGACGAGATTCCTGAGTTTTGGGATCAGGTTCCCGGAAGCAAAAATCACTTTCGATTCAGAATGGTTGATCAGGAGTTCTATCTCGGCCGGAAGGAAGTCAGGCAACAGGGGAACTGCCACTGCACCCATGAAGGTTGTGGCAAAAAAGGCGATGGCCCAGTGCGGTTGGTTAATGGAAAGAATGGCAATTTTATCGCCGGGTTTTACCCCTGACTCTTCCAGAAAACGGATCAATGCCCCGATTTTCCGGTCAGCCATGGCATAAGTTACGGGTTTCTCTCCGACTACTGTCAGAAATCCATGGTTCGGGTATTGTTGTAAGGTATTTTCGAAAAATGACGGGAACGTCAGTATCTCTGTATCTGTCATGGTTTCCCTTTTGCAAGTTTTGCTTCAAGGGTTCCCACTGTACCAACGTTGAAGATAAACTTATTGGTTATAAACCGGGTGCAAAGATACGCTAAATCCCTTTAGATTATTCATGTACCGGAAATGTTTTTCCCTGAGATGTTCTTTTCTCATACGTTGTATTTTCAGGAAAGTCCTGAAAGGTCATAAAGCCACGGGGATGGTAAAGGTGAAAGCGCTCCCCTGGCCTGGTTCACTTTCAGCTCTGATAGTCCCTTGGTGTTTCTCCACAAATTCCCTGCAGAGGATCAAACCCAGTCCGCTGCCTTTTTCATTTTCAGTACCGGGAGAGCTGGGTTTCCCTGCGATGGTAAACAACTTTGCAAGGTTTTCTTTTGAAATGCCAATCCCGGAGTCTCTGATGGTAATTTCGGCATATTGGCCGGCAGATTTCGCGGTCACTTCCAC
>CALMDO010000270.1 GCA_937862805.1 uncultured Bacteroidota bacterium | reverse complement strand
TGGAATCTTCCGATGGTTTGATCCTCAGCAGGTGTATGATCCCGTCGCCGGCCCGAGTCAGCAACCAGGTGAAGGGATAGGTGACATAGGAAATGGCAATCAGCGGATGGACCAAGTATTTGATGATCCCTTCAGGGTTGGTCAGTCCGATCCGTTTGGGAACCAGCTCGCCAATGAGCATAGAGATGAAGGTCACGATTACCACCACGATAGCCAGTGCCAATGAGTGACTGATACCTGCCGTCATTCCCATCAATTGGAGCAGGCTGTCAAAATAAGTGGCAATTTCATTGCTGGAGAAGACCCCTGTCAGGATACCGATCAGGGTGATGGCGATCTGGATGGTTGAAAGGATTTTGGTAGGAGCATTGGCATTTTCAACGGCCGAAAGAGCGCGGGAATCTCCTTTCCGTGCATCAACCTCCAACCGGGTTTTCCGGGCAGAGATCAGTGCTACCTCTGCCATGACGAACAATCCATTGACCAGAAAAAGGAATAAAAGAATGATGATTGCAGATGTCATTTTAAATCAGCGATTTAAACATAAAGCAAAGATACGATATATTTGGATAACGCCGCAACATTCCGGTTTATCGATCAGAAGGGGCAGAGGCGGAGTCTTTTTTGAAAGAGACTTTTGCTGAATAAATGAACAAGGCACGGAGCTTATCCCAAAAATTCCCTCCCAGCACGAACAAACTGATAATAAAGACGAAATCACAAAACAAGTGGATTATAATCCTGATCAAATAATCCTGTGGCAGGAGATGCGGGGCATAAGCCAGGATATAATTGGGAATAAAGGGAATGATGAAGAGGATCAGGCCTACATTGTACCGCGCAGGAGTGACCTGCCTGGGAAACGCCAGGCGGCGGTAAAAATGGAGTTTGTACTTGATCCACAAATAAGAGGGTTTGCCCATGGTGCCGATGGCAATAACTTTCATCAAAGGAGCGCTGATCCAAAACACGGCAAGGATCAACCCTTTCATCAAATGGGAAGCATACAAACCCTTCAGGAAAAAACCGATGGGAAGCATGAAGAAGGAGAAAATAAAGAGAGCCAGCCCGGCGTAAAAACGGATTCCGGGGTTCTCCGGCGCGGCGACAGGTAGCGTATAGTTTTTCATAAGACCAGGCATTGGGTTTACAAAAAGAAAAGGGCCACTCCGGTAACAGCCAGAAGTGCTCCAAGGATCTCTTTGAGGGTAACTTTTTCTTTGTAAAGGATCATCGACGGAGGAATGATCAGAACAGGCACCAGCGCCATGATGGTGGCGGCGACTCCTGTATCTGCATATTTGATGGCCAGCAAGGAGAAGGAGACCCCCAGAAAAGGGCCGAAGAAGGCGCCTAAAGTCAACTGAAGCATGGGTTTTTTGTAGGTCAACCCATGGAAGACCTCTTTCCATAATCTGAAAAAAAAGAAGAGGATCGAAAATCCCGCAATACCGGAAATAACGCGGATTTGAGTGGCAGCAAAGGTATCGTACCCCCGCATTCCGATTTTACTAAGGACCAATCCGCCGGCCTGTCCCAAGGCACCTCCCAATCCCAGAAGGATACCTCCGACCGGGTAATTGAACCGCATCCGGGTCAACCCGCCTTTCCCTTCATTTCCGGTTTGGTTTTTCAATACCACCAAGGCAATACCGGTCATGGTCAGGGCCATTCCCAACCAACTGACGGGTTTCATCGTTTCTCCTAAGAGGAGCCATCCGATGAGGGCGGTCATGGGCGGCGAAAGCGCCATGAGCAGCATAGAAACCCGGGCTCCGATGACCACGAAAGCCTGGAAAAGGCAAAGGTCGCCGAAAACGAAACCGATCAGCCCCGAAAGGGTAAGGTAAAGCCAAGTTTCAGGTGATGCATCAACAGGCCATAAAAGACCCCGGTAAAAAAATGCAAAAACCGACAGAAAGCAAAACCCCACGATCAACCGGAGCAGGTTGACCACCATCGATCCAATCTTTCGGCTGG
>CALMDO010000269.1 GCA_937862805.1 uncultured Bacteroidota bacterium | reverse complement strand
AGTCTCTGATGGTAATTTCGGCATATTGGCCGGCAGATTTCGCGGTCACTTCCACACGTCCTTTAAGAGGGGTATATTTGATCGCGTTACTAAGGAGGTTTCGCAAAATGGTATCCAGCATGTTTTTATCGGCCAACAGGATGATATGGCCCGGTATCTTTGCCGAGAGGGTAATCTCTTTCTTTTCAGCCTGTCCTCTGACCATGTTGATGTTATCGTGAATATTTTTTTGAAGATCGATGATCTCCGGTTGAAAGGTGATGGTGCCCCGTTGATTCCTGGCCCAGAGGAGGAGGTTTTCGAGCAGGGAAAAAAGCTGGTTGGAAGAGGCCCGGATCATCCGCATAAACTTATCGATCTCGGTTTTGTCAAAATCATTGAGATCCTCGAGCATCATGTCGATCAGGCTGATGATTGTTCCCAGGGGGCTTCGGAGGTCATGCGCGATGATGGAGAAAAACTTATCCTTGGTGGCGTTCAGTTCTATCAGTTGTTCCGTTTGAAGCGCTAAAGTCTTCAGGGCTTGTTTTCGGACCGTGATATCGCGACCGATTCCAACCAGTCCGATGATAGTTCCTTTTTCGTCGCGGATGGGGATTTTGGAGGTGAGCAGCCAACTTTGTTTACCGTCGGCATCATAAAAATCCTCTTCGCGGCCAAGGATCGGTTTCCCGGTTGTCAGGACCAGCATGTCATCTTCATACCCTCTTCTGCCGATGTCACTGTCGGTAAATATTTCGAGATCATTCTTGCCGATCACCTCTTCCTCTCTTGAATAACCCATCACCCTTACATCCGCGGGATTGACGATGACCTTCCGCCCTTTGTCGTCTTTGATATAGAGGGTATCGGGTAAATTATCGATCAGGGTCCGAAGGAGTAATCGTTCCCGGCGGACCATTCCTTCGAGTTGTTCCTGTTGGGTGACATTGACCACGGTCAGAAAGGCTATCTGCTTTTCCTGGCTGACCAGTCCCTGAATTTTGACCATGGTCTCCGGTGATTTTTCACTTTTAATGACGACCTGGCATTGCTCCAGGTTTCCGGTTGAAAAAACCGACCGGAGGAAATGGTCAAAACTGGTTTTGGAATTCTCCGTGATAAAAGTGGTAATTATGGGATGAACCTCCTGGTCATCCGAAATCCCCAGCAGTTTCGCACCACTTTCATTCAAGTCGTAAATGATCCCCGTAGCATTGACCAGAAAATAGGGGGTTGGTGATTTTCTGAACAGTTCAAGAAAAATGGAGGAGTGATCGATGGTATTCCCGAATGCTGCCGCAGCCGAATCCGGAATGGTTTGGTTCTTCTTTTGCATGATGAAATAATTACCGGTAGGGGTTATCGGACTATTTAGATGACCAAAAATAAGAAAAATTTCTTAAGAGTGAAAGCAAGATTTTCGGTAAGATGGGGCGAAACCTTCTTCAATCCAGGAAAAATTTCAGAGCTTGAATCCGAATGCTCCGCGATGAAATAAAGCGGAAAAAACAATTAAAAAACCTGAATACCTTGTATCTTTGACCATCCTTAATGTGTCTTGGGTTATTTATACTTTAACAAAGTCAATATGAAACCATTCCTGAAATTTACGCTTGTTTTCTGTTTTCTGCTTTTGGCCGGATTCACAATGACCGGGCAACAGTTGATCAACCTCAATCCCGACAAGAACGGGGAACCCTGGATTGCCGGAGGGCTGCGGCCATTGACCGCTGCAGATTATGAATTTCTGAACGCTCTCCCTCCGTTGCAAATCCAGAAAAAATACCTGACACGGACCCTTCCGTCAGCCGTTGACAATTCCACCTCTTCTTTTTTCCGCCCGGTCTTCAACCAGGACGGGGGAAGTTGCGGACAAGCCAGCGGTATCGGTTACTGTTTCACTTACGAACAGGATTACGTGAGAAATGTTCCGGCCTCCACCCAGGCTAATCAGTACCCCACGCATTACACCTGGAATTTCCTGAACGGTGGTAACGGCGGGGGTTCCTGGTATTTCGACGGGTGGCAGATCATCAAAGCCAACGGATGCCCCAACGTGGCAGATTATGGCGGAAGCTTATGGGCTGGCGGACAAACCCGTTGGATGAGCGGTTATGACCCCTATTACAATGGGATGAACAACCGGGTTTTGGGAATATATTACATCGATGTTTCGACTCCTGAAGGACTTCAGTCTCTCAAACAGTGGTTCTACGATCATGCAGACGGATCACCGACGGGAGGGGTCGTTTGCTTCGGCGGAGGTGTTTATGGAAACTTTCAGACCAACACCCTTCCTTCCGGCACACCGGAAGCAGGGAAAACCGTGGTAACTTCCTGGGATGCCGATGTGAACCATGCCATGACTTTCGTGGGATACAACGACTCGATCCGCTTCGATTATAACAACGACGGTCAATATACGAACAACATCGACATCAACGGCGATGGGATCGTCAACATGCGTGATTGGGAGATCGGCGGGGTGAAAATGGTTAACAGTTGGGGAAACAGCTGGGGAAACAGCGGCAAAGCTTACGTGATGTACAAAACCCTGGCCGAACCGACCGCCACCGGCGGAATCTGGAACAACATCGTCCACCTGATCACCGTGAAACCGGAATCCTCCCCTCTGCTCACCATGAAAGCAGTCGTGAAACACACTTCCCGCAATAAGATCAAAATTTCCGCCGGAGTTACGACCGATCTCTCTGCCACCGTTCCGGATTATACCATCTCTTTTCCATTGTTCAACTACCAGGGTGGCGGCCTTTACATGCAGGGGGGTTATTCTGAAGCCGAAAAAACCCTCGAAATGGGTCTCGATATCACTCCGTTACTCAGTTATGTGATATCCGGGCAACCGGCTAAGTATTTTCTGAAAGTAGAAGGCCAGGATCCTTACAATGAAGGCACCGGCCAGGTGAACTCCCTGTCTGTCATCGATTACTCGTCAGGAAGCCCGGTGATGACCACTTCAACTGAAACCAATGTGGCCATCAACGAAAACGGAACCATTTACGTGCCGGTCGAAACATCCGTCGCTTTTGATGCACCTGAAATCACCAATGAAATGCTTCCCCCGGCCGCTGTCAACCAGCCCTATAGTTACCAACTCAGCGCTGATGGCGGACTTCCTCCCTATTCCTGGGATATCAAGGTCGATTACAGCGAAGAAACCTTTCAGGGAACTTTTCCCGCCATCACCGAGACAAGCCTTACCCCTACCAGCGAAGATGATGGCTATGCCCTCCAACCCATCGGCTTCGAGTTCCCGTTCTACGGAAAATATTACGATACGCTGGCCCTCTCCACCGATGGATCCATCCTTTTTAACAACAGCTTCGAATACGTCCGGAACACTGCCAATCTGATGGCTACCCGCTGTATCACCGCTTATGGCGCCGACCTGATGATCTATCCGGCACAGGGTGACGGTATCTTTTATTCAGGAGATGCTACCCAGGCTACCTTCCGCTGGAAAACCTCGCTGTTTGACCAACCGGAAGTTAACCTCGACTTTGCCATCACACTCTATCCCTCCGGGAAAATTGAGTTTTTCTATGGGACCGATCTGACGCAGGGCGCCGACTGGGCTGCAGGAATTTCCGACGGCAACAACAACAGCTACACCCTTGCTGCCATCAGCGGTACTTACGACATCCCCGACAACTACGCCACCTCCTTCCTGGCACCTCCGATTCCGGCAGGCATGTCGATCTCTGCCGACGGTATTTTCAGCGGCATCCCGATGCAAAACAATCAAACCTGGAACATTACTTTCAAGGTGACCGACGACAATAACATCTTTTCACTGAAAACACTTCCCTTCTCTACCGTTTCTGCTTCTACCGGGCAGTGGAGCAATGACCCCGCCGTCAATAACCTGATCTCAGAAATGAGCGGGGAACAAACTCTTCCGAAAGTCGCTACCCATCCGGGCGGGATCACTTATATCAGTTGGTTTTCCAATGATAACGGGAACTATAACGTACGCCTCCAGAAACTGGATGTGAACGGCAGTCCTCAATGGCCCGAAAACGGCATTCTGGTCAGCGGCCATCCTTCCGACACCTGGATTACCGATTATGACATGACGGTCGATAACGACACCTGTGCCCTGATCACCTTCCAGGATATCCGTACGGGATACAACAACGTCTATGCTTACCGGATCACCCCTTCAGGCCAATTCTCGTACGGGCCCGACGGCATTGCCCTTTTCCCGGGAACCACTATACAATATACACCCAAGGTGTTCGCCTCCTCCGACGGTAACGGGATCTTCGTCGCGCAGTGTTTTCCCGATGAAGGGCAAAATTACCTGAAATTGCAGAAAATTTCACCAACCGGCGAGTTGCTATGGGGACCATCAGGAATCGACATTCAGGAGACCAACACCGGGAACACCATCCCTGTGCTGATGCAATCCGACGGAGATAACTTCATCATGGTCTGGTACAAAACAACCGGTTCTTTTCCTTCCGTCACCAACAAGATCTATGCTCAGAAATTCAACGCCGATGGCGCTCCGGTATGGCCGGCCCCGGTCGGCGTTTATACCGGTACGGGAATCCCTTTCTATTCAACCAACATCACGATCGCCAGTGATAAAGCTGACGGTGTTTTCGTGACCTGGCATGACGATCGCGACGGAAACCAGGTGTTTGCTTCTTATGTACAACATGTCACCAGCGCCGGTACATTGATGATGAGCAACAACGGTTCACCCGTCTCTTCCAACTCCCAGAAACACCAGATCGATCCGACCGTCACCTGTTTTGATGCCAGCGGAGAAGCCTATGTTTTTTGGGATGAAAGAGATTATGACCAGAATTACCGCGGCATGTCCGGACAAAAGCTCTCTTCAACAGGCGCTAAACAATGGGGTAACACCGGAAAAGTCTTCATCCCCCTGGAATATCCCGCCTCCGAAAGTTTTATCACCGCCCGGCCCACTGAAACAGATATGATTGTTTTCTATCAGTATTATGATTTCGGCAATTCTGAACAGAGCAAGATCATGGCTATGCGGGTCAACAGCGACGGAGGGTATGTTTGGCCCGGACAAAAACTTCCTTTGTGTACCGTTCAGAGTTCAAAGCTCCATCCCGTTTTTGGTTTCCTTGACCACACTCAATACATCGCCGCCTGGTCTGATGGTCGGAACGATGCAGGAGACCTTTATGCCCAGAACATCCACCTTGACGGCACTCTCGGCATCTCCACAGGCGGTCAATCCATCACAGGAACAGTAACCTATGCCAATACAGAAGCAACACCTCTGAATGCTTTGATCCTTCACCTGAAAAACAGCGGTGGAACGACCATCGCGACCACCACCACGAATGGGGCGGGCGACTATTCTTTCGCCGATGTCCCTTCAGGCAATTACACCCTTGTTGTTGACTGTTCCAAAACATGGGGCGGCTGTACAGCTCTGGATGTTCTGCTCTATAAAAAACACATCGCCAACATCGCTTTCCTGTCGGGCATTTACCTCGCCAGCGGCGATGTTAACATGACCGGTGGACTGACTGCCAGTGATGTGCTGCTGATCAAGAAAAGGATCATTGCCATCGAGAATTCCTTCCCATCGGGCGACTGGCTCTTTGACAATGAACCCATCACCGTTGAAAACACCAATGTTGTAGAAGATTTTCAGGGTCTGACCTACGGTGATGCCAATGGCTCCTACGTTCCCTTAAGAGTTAAGTCAGAACCCCTGCCGATAGGGACCCTTTCGTTGTCGACAACAGCAGAGAAACCAGGCGTCTTGTCGGTTCCGGTTCACATCTCCGGAGTACCCGACCTTGGTTCTTTCCAATTCAGCCTGTCGTACGATCCCGAAGTATTGATTTTTAACGGTATTCACGGCTGGCTCCCCGGTATCGACGACGCCACCTTTGGTTTGCCTGAACCGGGTAAGATCACTGTTGCATGGGCCGCAGAAACTTCAGGCGTGACTGCTTTCGACAACATCCTTTGTCGGCTGGACTTTACTGTCCTTTCGGATCAACCGGCTTCCATCCGCTGGAGTGAAACACCGACAGCGCCAGAATTCAGCGATTTCGAAGGAAACCTCCTTCAACCTGAAATGGTTGACGGAACAACCGGGAACATTCATCCCGCGGACATTTCCGGAAGTGTCACCTGGCAAATTACTCCCAACCCTGTGACGGAAAACACACGCTTGTCGTTTACCCTGCAACAGGACAGCCGGGTTGAAATCACCCTCTGCGATCAAACCGGGAAACTATGTTCGACGCTCAGTAACCAGCACTTTGATTCCGGACTCCACCAGATCTCCTGGACAGGTAGCGGGAATGACGGTAAAAGGCTGACTCCCGGCGTTTATTATTGCCGGTTGACTGCTGAGGGACAATCCACTGTTAAGAAATTAATTGTACTTCCCTGACAGAGACCATGAACCTTATCTTTACAACCCTCAGAGGAACCAGAACGCAGTGCGTCTGGTTCCTCTTTTTTTCGCTGATCTACACCCGGCCGGCAGGGGCACAGTTTGTCAAAGGCGCTGATGTCGGTTGGCTCTCGCAGATGGAAGCGACCGGTTATAATTTTTATGACAGCACGGGAACACAAAAAAACTGTCTGCAAATACTGAAAGACAAAGGGATCAACACCCTCCGCTTACGGGTATGGGTCAATCCATCGAATGACAGGATCAACGGCCATTGCAGCAAGAAAGAGGTCGCCGTGATGGCGCTCCGGGCCAAAGCCATGGGGATGCGCCTGATGATCGATTTTCATTACAGCGATTCCTGGGCCGACCCGGCCAAACAAACCAAACCGGCGGCTTGGGCCGACCATTCCTTTCCGCAATTACTCAATGATGTCTATGACCATACCTATAGTGTTCTCGACACCCTGAAACAACTTGGCGTCACCCCCGATTGGGCACAGATAGGGAATGAGATCATCTCAGGAATGCTTTGGCCCGATGGCAAAGTCCCCAACTGGGCCCAACTGGCTCAATTGCTTAACAAAGGGTACGACGCAGTCAAAGCAGTTGACAGTTCCATTCTTTCGATCATCCACATTGACCAGGGAAACGATAATGGGCGAAGTCGCTGGTTCTTCGACAGCATCCGCAGTCAAAATGTGCGTTTTGACGTGATCGGATTGTCGTATTACCCTTACTGGCTGGGCACCGATTATACCCTTACCATTGAAGACCTGGGGAACAACCTTGTCGATATGGTGATCCGGTATGGTAAACCCGTGATGGTGGTGGAAACAGGGGGCGACCACACCAAGGCTGAAAACACCTACGACATGCTGGTTGCCGTGCTGAACAAGGTTAAAGCCGTTCCCGGTAACAAAGGATTGGGGGTGATCTATTGGGAACCACAGGGGGAAAAAAGCTGGAGTGGTTACCAATTAAGCTGCTGGGGTCCTGACAAAAGGCCCACGGCTGCTCTCAATGCTTTTTCAAATGCCCCCGCAGGGATCAAAGAACCGGGAAAATCCTCCGGTTTCAGGATCTATCCGAATCCTGCCCCCGGCGGCGTGATCAACCTTGAACTGACCCGGCCCGCCGGCGAAGCCTCCTTGAAAATATATGACCTGACCGGCAGAATGCGCCGTGAAATAAAACTGACAGAACAGTATTACTCATCGCTCCATACCGGTCTCCTCCCGGGATTGTACCTGGTGAATATTGAATCGGACGACAAAACGATTCAGGGAAACCTCTTATCCATCCTTGATTAACAAACTAAGAGATGATCCGCAGAACCCTTCTAATCTTGCTTTTAACGTTTTTGCTTGGGCCCGGTGCCCGTGCCTGGGTTTACCCTGAACACCGGGAAATCACCCGTTCCGCCATCCTGAAACTCGACAGCGCGCGGCGGTCATTGCTTGACCAACTCTGGAGCCAGGCACGTAAAGGGTTTGAATCGCGTACTGCTGTGTCGGTGATCGACGACCAACCACAGCTCCACTATCAATACCTTGATTATGCCGCCTGGCCGGCCATCGGTGGCGACCATTCTGTCTCGGCACAAGACATGCTGAACAACATCCTGAAAACGGAATGGATTTTCAATGTAGCCGATATCACCGCCCGGCTCAGAACCGGCTTGGACGAAGCCAGAAACCGTTCTGAACGACAAACCCGGCTGCGCGATTCCGACATCCGGCTGTTGCGGGCCGATCCGGAATATGTTTCGAGAGCAGGCGGTAACAATGGTCATTTTATGATGGCCCGGCCGGAGGTGAACACCCTTCCCTCCGCCTATTTCGACTCCTGTTTCATGGAAGGAGCTCCCTTGAACACCAATGGTATTTATAAATGGTACCACGCCAGCGCCCTGATGAAAGCCAGAATCCTTGCCACTGCCAGCCTCACCCCG
Source organism: uncultured Bacteroidota bacterium (assembly GCA_937862805.1). Taxonomy (GTDB): domain Bacteria; phylum Bacteroidota; class Bacteroidia; order Bacteroidales; family FEN-979; genus CAIVAT01. The sequence continues at coordinate 5,313 of CALMDO010000269.1, read as the reverse complement.
GAAGAGCGTTCCGCCTTAGCGCTGGCCGCCCTGGCCGATGAAGCATTTGCACTCCATTTTCTGGAAGATTGTTTTGCTTCCGGCCATGTGGCAGGAATATGGGGCGATGCCTCCCAGCGGAAAGGGACCCATGACTACTACAACGAGATGGGATTGGAGGTGACAACCTGGCAGGGAGAACGACTGGTGTTGATGGGCGATGCCTATATGCGATCCGAAGATGAAACCCGTGCTGCAGCATCAATATACCTGAGCCTTGTGCAATTCCTCGATGCAGCTTCAGGTCTGATTGCATTTCCGGTTAATCTGCAGGGAAAAGAGATAAGGCAACCCGAGGACTTCAATACCGGGAAAACCATTGACATGCCTCCCAGGCAAATCGATTCCGTGATTGACACGCTGGTTGACCGGATCCAGGAAACGACTCCTGTTCCCGGACTGGCACGCGGCTTAGGTCAGCGCCCCCGCTTCCGTTCTGAGATCGGGCCCTTCATCGGAATAGCTCCGGCTGCCCGCTTTAGTGTCCTGACCGGCGGCTTTTTCCCTTACCAGAATACCGCCGGAGTGGTTCCCGGCCTGGAACTGGGATTGCGCGTCGGATTAGGGATGGAAGGGGTAATGAATGAATCGGGCGATGGTTTGATTTTCCTCGATCTGGGTTGGCGCCTTGACGGATCCTCCTCCATGTCGTTAGAAAATGATCCTTTTTTAAAACAATTCGGAGCCATGTTTGCAGCCATCCCCAGCCGCGATGCTTTTTACGGGAGAATTCGTCTGCCTTTTTACCTCATCCCCTGCGACCTGATCATCCTGGCTCCCCTGCTCTACATTGTCAACCCGGCCGCCATGAATAAAGTGGTCGCTACAGCCGGTAACGGAGGACTCATTCCCTGGCAAACCGGATTGATCACCCCTATCGGGCGTTTTCAGTTTATCCTCGGTAGGGAGATCGGTATTTGTCTTTATGGCAGTGGAAAAAGTTTGGATGCTTATCTCTGGGAAAATCCTGATGATGAGGATGATGAGATACTGATTTCGATGCACTCAACCCAACTGGAATTCCCTTTCCTTGAATACCGGCCGATGCGTACTTTCTCTTCCCGTCAAAGCGCCAGCCTGGTACTGCAATTTTATGCAGGTCTTGACATCCCCGGAAAACGAAAGGTTACCTTTCCACCTGACGCCCCCTATCCTGACGTGAGGACGACCTGGTTTGCCGGCGTAAGACTGGCTTTCGACTGGCGATATTACCTTGCAAAAAAGGAACCCAAATAATCGGTATCAGTGGGTGATGATGATCTTTCGGGTCATCATCTGCACACCGTCATTTGTCGTCACCGTATAGAGACCATCTTTCAAACCCTCCAGGTTCAGTTTCACCAACTGTGATCCATCGGTGGAGAGGTTCTTCTTTTCAAAAACCACAACACCCGACGGATCGGTCACCCTGACCGACAGTTGAGCCATCGTCGGATACCAAAGGTAAATTACACCTCCTGACGGATTGGGATAAAGGATCAACTCCCGTGTCCTTTCAACGGATCCCTTACCTGGTTGAACAGTACCACTTTTCATCTCCGGGAGGAAAAGGTCCCCTTCATAAGAAGCGAATTCAACGGGTGTAGGATCGTCTCCGAAGCTGATGGTGGATGGAGCATCGGTGAGGCTTCTGAAATGCAGTTTACACAAGGGCTCTCCTTGCAGGGAGATACCTTTTACGGGAGCCGACCAGACAAAGGTAAGTTTGCCCGGTTCTGGCATTCCGATCGTTACCTCCCCGAGTACCGGTAACCAGTCGGTGATATCGCACAATACCAGGCTGGCCGGATCATAATGAAGGGTGAATTGAAAAGCTCCGAGATCTTCCATCGCGGTTCCGATGACGGGGACTACGACCTCTCTCTGAACCGCTGTTGCATCTCCTGCAAAGATGATTCCTTTGACCGGGGGGACGGCCTTGATGCCCGCAGGGATATAAGATCCATTGGCATCGCCATAGGTGATCCCATTGAAATCGACCACCACCGGAGTGTTTCCGACTGTAAAAGCACCCGGGTTAAAAAGCCAGTCGCCCGAAGGAAAGGATTGGGTGATATGGGCAATCCTTTTCTGGATGAGCAAAACATCGGCAGCGGTAAGCGTTCCCGAAAGGTTCACATCGCCACAAGCCAGGTGGATGCCATTCAGGTAAGAAATGTTGGCAATGTGTTTCCTGAACAACAACATGTCGGCAGCAGTGACGCCGTTCCATGGCTTTACGGTCGATGCCGCCACGGTATAGTTGCCTGGTTGAATCAGGTTGAAAACATAACCTCCTGAAGCGCTGGTTGAAGTGGTATGGAGAACCACGCCTGCGTCATCTTTCAGATGTACTGTCAAACCTCCCAAAGGCGTGGCAACCGTGTTGGCATAAGTTACTGTTCCCGTTACATTGACACCCAAAGGCGCAGTGTTTGGAAGAACGATGTAGTCAACCTGACTGCAATCGCTTCCGCCTGTTGTATAGACATCCTTGGAATATTCCCATCTGAAAGTGTGGATACCGGTAGTAACAGCGTACGCAGCCCGGCTCCAGGGAGTTTCACCTGACCATTGCCCCTTCAGATTGCCATCGATATAGAAACGGAGATAATCATAATCAGCTTCAGAAGAGGTTTTCAGATAGAACGAGATACTGTCGGGAGTGGTCACTTCCCGTTGCAGCAGCATGGAGGTCGTTTGGTTATCGGCGATGATTCCTGACCTGGCAGAACAGAGGCCTTCAAAAGGCTGATCATTGGTAATCTGCCAGTTAGCATTACCACTGAAGGTCCATGGAAATTGTGAAAAATCGCCTGATTCAAAATCTTCAATCATCTGTCCTATTTTTGGACTGAAGCTTTTTTGTGCCTGGTACAGCCCGCTTTCAACCTGGTAAAGCAGTGTTACTGAAGTGTTCAACGGAGCATCGAGGGCCACGGTGACGTTGAACTGCGCGTTGACAGTTTCCGCCTGAGCCAGGTCTCCGAGTTCGTCGAAACCCTGGTTTATTGTCAGAAAAGGACTGTCGCAGAGGAGTGTGGCAGTAGTTCCGCCGGCAATGTAACCCCCCGAATTAGTAGTGGCTATCAGCAAGTCTGCTGTTTCGCCGGGATCAAGAACACCGTTGCTATTCCCGTTCGCATCGGCCACCTGCATGGCTCCGATCGTGAAAGCCGGAGCATAGGGTTTTAGTGCAAACTGGCTGGTCCAGGTGAGGGTTCCGTCGGTAGCTGAAAGCGTAAATACAATATCGATCCCGTTCGGAATATCCATCGAAGCGGCAATGGTGAAAGCGTCACTGATGGTAACCAAACCGCCGGTGGTAAAATTGCCGAACCATGCCGTGGAATCAACCAGGGTGATATAGGGAGAAGTGCATGAAAGGGAAACCATCACGTTGGAGGCCGGTTGGTTACCGATATTGGCCAGGGTGATGTTCAGCGGTGCTGTTTCACCGGTTTCAAGTCGACCGTTGGCATCATGGACCTCTGCCGCGTTAAAGACCACCCAGGGCTGGTCAAGGGCGGCAGACACAGGTACATCCAGGAGTTGGCCCCAGGACCGTTCCCCTGATTGAGCTACCAGTTGCAGCCTTACGGGGTATTGATCGGGCAGCGGCTGGGTAAGCATGAAGTTGAAGGCCGGCTCAATGATTACCGGTACATTGGGGTTTAACGGACCGGCTGCTACCACACTGTCGGTGACAATGCAACCGGATTCGTGGGAGCGGAGGCGGATTGTCAGATCAGGCAGCGGCGCTGATCCGGTGTTAACCAGGGTCAGCCTGAGCTGAGCCGGAACACCGGCCTTCAACAGGCTGTCGCCGCCGCAGATCACTTTCTCAGTCATCTTCAGACCGGCAGCGAGTTGTAACAGCTTTCTGTCCTTCATTTTCAATTCATCAGTCACCACTACAGGGATTGAATAAACCACTGTTGAATCTGCTGAAGTTACCTGGAGCAGGCCGTCGGGTGAAAGTGAGATCCCTTGCGGCGAGGGAGAAGCGAGGTACCTGAGGGCTTTACCGGCAAGGGTATCGGCGCCCCATTGGGCCTCCACATCAAAATCCTGCATATCGCCTTTAGAGATCCCGGTATAGATGGTGGGTAATATCGGGCCGGTATTCATGTTACCGTAGAGGAACTCGAATTTGCCGTCGGGGTAAAGAACTACCGAAAAGTTATTGTTCGAATTGTTTTCATGGCCCTGTACCGAGGTTTTCCACCATATGATCACTTTGTCATCAAAAGCCTTGTAAAAGACTCCGTCATTTTTCGATTGGATATAAGTATAGAATTGAGAAAGGGCGGGGCACATCACCGGAAACATCTTCATCATACCCGGTTCATCGGTGATGTAAGGCGCCGGGATGGCTTGCGGGACAAAGGAAACGAATCCGTAAAAATTGATGTAGATGCTGTCATGCAAAGTCCCATACCAGGGGAAGGAGAACGGCAGGGCTTTGGCCGCATAGGGTTGCAGATCACTGATTTTTGTCAGTTTCGTGCCGGTGTTGGCAGGGATGGTCGCCTCATAAGGCTGCCGGACATAATTTTCCTGTAAAGCCCAGGAATAGGGTGTAGTACCTCCGGTGGCCTGCAGTTGCACCTGGTAGGGAGCAGAAGGGATCAGTGGGGGAAGTTCAGGTGTGGTGATCTTTACTTTAGAGGCATTGGCAGTGACCATGGTGGAGATCAGGGTCAGGTCATTGTCCTGGATGGCAACGGGGGTATTGGTTACCACGAATTCCTGTTCTCCCTGGATATACCGGATAAAAGAAGCCTGTTGGATCACTCCGCTCCCCGTATGGTCGGGATCTCTTTCCTCGATCCCCAGGAAAAGTTTTGCTTGTCCGCTTTCGGGGAACCAGTTGAGCAAGGGTGTAACATCGAGCCCCACTTCTATGGATTTGGGAGCAGGATCGTAGTCAAAACCGTTCATCACGTGGTCACCTCCCTGGAAGTTGATGATCGGGAAGGTCATGGTGTGTTCCGGTGCCTGCGCTGCGGGGCTGCTGCTGACCCCCGCGATCAGCCTTATCCGCTGCCGTTTGTTATAATCGATGGTGACTTTTGTGGTCAGCTGGGGATGGTACCCTGTATCGGCTTCCACGATGTAAACCCGGTTGTTCCAAACGCCTCCCTCTTCATAATTGCTGGCCATGGCGCTGTACAAAACATAAGCAAAGCCATTATCACACCACCAGTACCCCCAGGAATTGGCGAATTTGAACCCGCCGATCTCCCAGTCCCGGGCGTCAACAATCCCGTCGCTGTTGATGTCAAGGTTGTT
>CALMDO010000268.1 GCA_937862805.1 uncultured Bacteroidota bacterium | reverse complement strand
GGGCTCCGGTGCTGCACGGAATGCAAATACCAGTGTTTGAACTGGACAGGCTCATCTTTATCCCTGAGGCCAGCGGAAGTGGAGCGCCCTACGCCAGCTTTACTTTCCGGGTGCATGACGATGGCGCCTCCATCAGCGGGGGCACGGATACCGATCCCCCGCCGAACACCCTGACCATCAACCTGACCCCTATCAACAACCCGCCCTCTGGGGCTGACAAGAGCATCACCCTGCTGGAAGACCACGTCTATACTTTTACTGCGGCCGATTTTGGCTTCAGCGATCCCGATGACAGTCCGGCCCACCAATTGAAGGCCGTGCTCCTCACCACCCTTCCAGCCATGGGAGTCCTGCAGCTCAACGGAGCAACAGTGACCACAACCAGGTCAGTGGCGGCCGCTGACCTGGGCCAACTTACCTATATGCCGGCTGCGAATGGAAACGGTTCTTCCTATGCCAGTTTCACCTTCCAGGTACAGGATGATGGCGGCACAGCCCATGGGGGTATCGATACCGATCCTTCCCCCAACACGATCACCTTCAATGTTATTCCTGTCAACGATCCCCCGGCAGGCACCGACAAGACCATCTCCCTGCTGGAAGATGAGGTTTATGCCTTTACAGTAGCCGACTTTGGCTACAGCGATCCTTACGACAACCCCGGCCACCCCTTTGTTAGTCTGTTGTTTACTACTATTCAGGCAGCAGGAACCCTGCAGATCGCCACGTTAGAGATAATCCCTGGCCTGCGCCTGGTTGGTTTTGATTGGAACCAGCTCACCTTCACCCCGGCCGCCAACGGAAACGGTTCTCCCTATGGCAGCTTTACCTTCCAGGTGCAGGATGATGACGGCACAGCCAATGGGGGCATCGATCTCGATCCTACCCCCAACACGATCACCTTCAATGTTATTCCTGTCAACGATCCCCCGGCAGGGAAGGATAATACCATTACCTTGTCCGAAGATAATGTTCACACTTTTACTGCAGCCGACTTCGGCTTCAGTGATCCCGATGACACCCCTGCCCACCAGTTCAAGGCGTTGCTCCTCAAAACCCTTCCAGCCAACGGAGTTCTGCAACTCTACGGAGGGGAGGTGTCCGCTTCCACGACGATTCCAATGGCTGACCTGGGCCAGCTCACCTTTACACCGGCAGCCAACGCAAATGGTTCCCCGTATGCCAGCTTCACCTTCCAGGTGCAGGATGATGGCGGCACAGCCAACGGGGGCATCGATACCGACCCCACGCCCAACACTCTGACCCTGAACGTCACCCCGGTGAACGATCCGCCACTCATCTCGGCCTCTTTGACCCAGCAGACGGTGCAATACAGCGATTCTATCCTTCCGGTCACGGTCACCTCTTCCGATGTGGACAACGCTTATGGACAACTGATCCTGAGTGCGGCCTGGAAAGAAGCCGGCGAATCCTCGTTTACTGCCGGACTACCCCCTGGTTTGCAACTCAACGATGTGGCTGGAACCAGTTTCCCAAAACAGTGGACCCTCTCCGGAAATATCAACGTACCTCAGGGCACCTATATCCTCAGGATAATTGTCACCGATGGAGACCCTGACCCGCTGACCAATTCGGCCTATACCGACCTGGAAATCACCGTAACTCCGGAAGACGCCCGCATCACCTTTACCGGTACTTTCTTCGCCACCACTGCCGCTACCAGCAGTACCACCGTCATGGTGCCGCTGACGGCCCTCATTAAGGGGGGTACAGCGGGGACCAACAACCCGGACAATACCCCCGGGGACATCCGTCATGCCCGGGTCACCTTTACCATCGTGGAAACGGGTCAAACCATCGGACCGTTCACTCCGGAACTGGTATCACCTGATGATCTCTCTACCGGGACCGTGCACACCGAATGGATGGTTGACCTTGGGACATCAGAAGCAAAAGTGTTTACGATAGCTATGAAAGTTGGGGGCTCCTACCTGCGCGAAAGCGCTGAAGATCATGCCGTGGTTACGGTGTCCAAGCCCTTGAATGACTTCATTACGGGGGGAGGTTTCATCGGGCTGGAAAACTCGGGCGGAGTGATGGCAGGGGACAAAGGGTCCCGAAACCACTTCGGATTCAGCCTCAAATTCAACACGAATAAAACCATCCTGCGGGGTCAGATGAACCTGCTGTTCAGGCGAACCGTCAACGAGGTGGTCAGAACCTACCAGATCAAGGGCAGTAAGATGACCTTCCTTTCGGTTCAGCCAGCCTCCTTTACAGCGATGGGAACCGCCAGCTTTTACGTTATGGGATCTATCCAGGACATCACCGACCCCTTGCTGCCGGTCACTGTGGAGGGGAATGCCATCGTGCAACTGGCGATGACCGACTTCGGTGACCCCGGAGGCACAGCAACCGATCCCATTGCCGACAGGATCGGGATCACCATCCGGACCACTCTGGGAGGAGTATGGTATTCAAGTAAGAGCGATGGCAAAAATACCCTGGAGCAGAATCTCGACGGGGGTAACCTGAGGATCAAAAATGTATTCAGGATCATCACCGGCGCCAACGTATCCACCACCCGGCTGATCACTTCCGCAGAACCTTCCCTGCCCGGAAAGCAAGTTCGCTTTACCGCAACGGTCTCAGGTACTCTCCCTGTCAAACCCACCGGATCGGTCCTCTTCTATGATTACTTCAACGGCACCCAGAAACTGCTCGGCAAGACCACCCTCAACCAGGGAGTGGCCACCCTGACCACCTCATCCCTGCCTTCCGGAATCCACGAAATCGTAGCCTATTATGTGGGGGACTTCTGGTATGCCTGTAGCGCTTCACTGATCACCCAAACCATCGGCTTCAGTTCGAATAATCAGGAGGAAGAGGTCTTCCTTTCCAATGACGGGTCGGTCCTGAGTATCTATCCCAATCCCTTCAGCGATAAGCTGACCTTCAGGTTGCTCCCGGCTACGGATAATACCGCACGCATTGATCTTTACGACCTCAACGGGCGATATATCAGAACGGTCTTCAACCAGAAGGTAAAAGCAGGAGTACCCTACACGGCCATCTTTATACCGCCGACGCAGGTTAAGGCAGTCTATGTCTACAGGGCCAACGTGGGAAGATGGTTGTGGACCGGAAAAGTGATCTACCAACCCTGATGGTAAATCGGATTACCACCACGTCTGTAACAAGATAAAAGATCGGTCCCGACTAAGTTGGGACCGATCTTAATTAAATTGCGAAGCTAGTCCATGCAAACGCTGAAAAAGGAGACCTATTCACGGCGTAGCCCAATACACCGTTAATATTTAAACAGATGCAGATATCAGAACAGGATCCACCGGCCCTGGCCATCACCTACCGGCCGGTGGCAGAGGGAGACTTACCGTTTCTCAAAAAGGTTTACCGTTCCACCCGGGAAGAAGAGCTTCAAATGACCGGGTGGGACGAGGCTTTCA
>CALMDO010000267.1 GCA_937862805.1 uncultured Bacteroidota bacterium | reverse complement strand
ACAGCCGAAGGCACCGAGTCGTTCTTTGCCCGGAGTATGGTGGTGAATGCCGCCCGTGCTGCCGGCATCCAACCCATCGACTCGGTCTTCTCCGACGTGGCCGATATGGAAGGTCTGCGCCAGAACGTGCTTCGTTCCAAAGCGCTGGGCTTCGACGGCATGGGGTGCATCCATCCCCGCCAAATCATGGTTATCCACGATACTTTTGCCCCATCGCCTGAAGAGATCGAAAAGGCCAAAAAGATCGTCTTTGCCTTCCATAAAGCAAAGGAACAGGGATTAGGGGTCGTTGCCCTGGGAACCAAAATGATCGACCCACCAGTGGTGAAAAGAGCCCTGAATACCATCCATCTTGCCATTAAAATGAACAAACTCGCTGAAAATTGGAGGGAAACTTATGAATAACAAAGACACAAAGACGGTCAATGCGTCGTCTCTGCCGAAATATGATAAAATGGTCCGCAACGAAGCCGGAAGAATGGTACCGGCCATCATCAACGGAAAACCAGCCGTACCTTACATGGGTATCGGAAAATATAAACCCGACGGCTTCAAGACCGCCCCAAAAATTGTAAGTTGCGCCGACTACCCCGCCGACGGGAACAAAGTGCAGCCCGACCTGAAGGAGGCGCTGCTGAAAGCCGGATTGCGCGACGGCATCACCATCTCAACACACCACCATTTCCGCAACGGCGACCTGGTGGCTACCCGCATTTTCGAGATAGCTCACGAATTAGGGATCAAAGACCTCATGTGGTACCCCTCCGCCTCTTTCCCCTGCCACGAACCGATGACACAATACTTAGAAGACGGTACCATCAACCACATCGAAGGAAGTATGAACGGCGCCCTGGGGAAATTTACATCCGAAGGGAAAATGAAAGGGCTGGGCGTACTGCGCTCTCACGGAGGTCGTTACCAGGCCGTACAGGATGGAGAAGTCCATATCGACATCGCCGTGATCGCCGCTCCCACCTCCGATCCCTTCGGCAACTGCAACGGGGTGAACGGTCCTGCTGCCTGCGGCCTCCTGGGTTTCGCTCTGGCCGACTCACAATACGCCGACCGGGTCATCGTGGTGACCGATAACCTTGTCCCGTTTCCCTGCATCCCCTGGCAAATCAATGGAAATCATGTCGACTACGTCGTTGTGTTGGACAAGATCGGGATTCCCGAAAAGATCGTCAGTGGAACTACTGAAATCACCAAAAGCCCCGACCGGCTCCTGTTAGCCGAATGGTCGGCGAAATTCTGTGACGAGGCCGGACTGATCTATGACGGCTTCTCCTTCCAGGCAGGTGCCGGCGGAACCGCCCTTTCCATCGGAATCTATTTCTCGGAAATACTGAAGCAACGCGGCTGGAAAGCCCGTTTTGCCCGCGGCGGCAGCAACAAGTACCTGGTGAAAATGCTGGAAGAGGGATTGGTAGAATACATCCTCGACGGGCAAACTTTTGACCTCGACGGGGTACGCTCCATGCGCGAAAACCCGCACCATACCTGGACCAGCCCCTTTACCAGCTACAACTATCACGGTAAAGGCAACTTCTCCTCCATCGTCGACATCGTGATTTTAGGCGCTACGGAAGTGGATGTGAATTTCAACGCCAACGTTGTTACCCATTCCGACGGTTACCTGCTTCATGGCATCGGTGGATGGCAGAACACCCTCTTCGGGAAATGCGTGATCCTTCCCATTCCCCTCTTCCGCGACCGGATACCGGTGATCCGGGATGAGGTGACCACCCTCTGCGGCCCTGGAGAACTGATCGACGTCATCGTCACCGAACGGGGAATTGCCATCAACCCCCGCCGTACCGACCTGATCGAGAAGATGAAAAATTCATCCCTCCCGATCAAGACGATCGAAGCATTGAAAGCCGAAGCCGAGGAAATTTGCGGAATCCCCGACAAACCTGAATTTACCGACGAAGTCGTTGCCGTTGTGAAATGGGTGGACGGGACCGTGTTGGATTCGATATACAAGATTAAACAGTGATCATCATACCACATGCCATTTTCCCTCCAGCAAATCCTTCTCCAGTACTGGGGTTATTCCTCATTCCGCCCGTTGCAGCAGGAGATCATCCTGTCGGTGATGGAGGGGAAGGATACGCTGGCTTTGCTCCCCACGGGCGGCGGTAAGTCGTTGTGTTTCCAGGTGCCGGCCATGGCCCGCGAAGGGGTTTGCGTGGTTGTTTCACCGCTCATCGCCCTGATGAAAGACCAGGTGGACAACCTGAAAAAGCGCGGGATTCCCGCTGCCGCGGTCCATTCGGGAATGCACGCCAACGAGATCGATATCGTGTTGGGCAACTGCCTCTTTGGAAACATCAAGCTGCTTTACCTCTCCCCTGAGCGTTTGAATACCGATAAAATCAGGGATACCCTCCGCCGGATGAAAGTCAACCTGCTGGCGGTCGATGAAGCCCATTGCATCTCGCAGTGGGGCTACGATTTTCGTCCGCCCTACCTCCAGATTGCCGCCATCCGTCCGCTCCTTCCCGATGTTCCGATACTGGCCCTCACTGCCACCGCTACCCCGAAAGTGGTGAAGGATATCCAGAAACGATTGGAATTCCGGAAGGAGAACCTCTTCCAGAAAAGTTTCGAACGCAAGAACCTCACCTATCTCGTGATCAGGGAAGAGGACAAGATGAACCGGCTGCTCCGTATCGTGAACAAGGTCAGGGGAAGCGGGATCATCTATGTCAGGAACCGGCGCCAGACCAAAGAGGTGACGGAGTTCCTTGTGAAGCACAACATCCCGGCAGGGTTTTATCACGCAGGGCTGGACCAGCAAGTGCGTGATCAACGACAGGCAGACTGGATCCGCGAAAACATCCGTATCATGGTCTGTACCAATGCTTTCGGGATGGGAATTGACAAACCCAATGTCCGATTGGTGGTGCATCTTGACCTGCCCGACAGCATTGAAGCCTATTTCCAGGAAGCGGGAAGGGCCGGGAGAGATGAAAACCAGGCATACGCCGTGTTGCTATTTGAAGAGGCCAACGTTATTCATGCCCGGCAAAACATCACCACCGCCTTTCCCGACCCGGAAGTCATCCGTAATGTTTATCAAGCCCTGGGTAACTACTTTCAGCTCCCGGTCGGCAGCGGGTTGGATGCCCGGTTCGATTTTGACTTGCCGGCTTTTGCGGAAGAGTACAACTTCCCCTCTGTTACCGTGTTCAACTGTCTCAAATTCCTTGAAAAAGAGGGTTATATCATGTTGACTGAAGCCCTTTTCAATCCTTCACGGGTACATATCAAAACTGACAAGGAGACCCTTTATCGCTTTCAGGTCAGTCATGCAGCCCTCGACCACCTCATCAAGACCATGCTCCGCTCGTACAGTGGGATCTTATCAGATTTTGCCAGGATCAATGAATCTGAAATCGCCCGCAGAGCCGATATCCCGCTCGAGCAGGTGAAGTCAGGGCTGGAACGATTATCCCATCTCCAACTTTTGGATTACCTGCCGCAAAATGACAAACCCCAGTTGGTTTACCTGCAAGAAAGGGTTGATACCCGTGATCTTTTCATTTCCAGGGCCCATTATCACGACCGGCTCAGCGATGCAGAGAGGCGCACCGAGGCGATGATCCGGTATGTTACTGAGACCAACAAATGCCGAAGCCAATCGTTGCTGACCTATTTCGGGGAATGCCACTCCAAACGGTGCGGGAAGTGTGATGTTTGCATCGAGCGCAACAAGGTCTCCCTGAACGAAATGGAGTTTGATACCATTGTGAACCGCATCAAACCCCTTTTAAAAACCAAACCATGCACCCTGGAGGAGTTGATCCGGGCTGCAGAGCCGGTGGATGAAGACAAGGTGATCCGTGCCCT
>CALMDO010000266.1 GCA_937862805.1 uncultured Bacteroidota bacterium | reverse complement strand
CTTATCCTCTTTGGATTTTTTTTGCCAGAACCCTCGACCGGTTCGGTAAAGGGATCCGGACCAGTGCACGGGACGCCCTTCTGAGCGATGCCACCACCCCTGAACACAAAGGAAAAGTCTTTGGATTTCACCGGGCCATGGATACTGTTGGCGCCGCCATCGGGCCTCTTTTAGCGCTGATTTATCTTCATTTTTATCCGGGACAGTACCGGATGATGTTTATCCTTGCCTTCTTTCCCGGACTGGTGGCCATTGCCCTGACTTTTTATCTGAAGGACCAGTCCCGGATTCCAAAAACCAATGATTCATCATCGGAAACCAAAAAACACGTTGGTTTTTTCGCCTACCTGAAATACTGGACCCGCGCTGAACCGGCTTTCCGGTACCTGGTAGGAGGGTTGCTGGTTTTTACTCTTTTTAACAGTTCCGATGCTTTTTTGCTATTGGCCCTGAAGGAGCAACATCTCTCCGATACCACCATGATCGGGGTCTATGTCTTTTACAACCTGGTCTATGCAGGGTTTTCCTATCCTGTTGGAATATTGGCAGACAAGATCGGTTTGAAAACAATGCTTATCGCCGGGCTCTTTCTGTTTGCCATTGTTTACACCCTCATGGGATTTGCAGTATCGCTTCTGATGTTCGGAATTTTATTTTTTCTATATGGTCTTTATGCTGCAAGCACGGAAGGCATTTCGAAAGCATTGCTCTCCAATCTGGCCGGAAAGGAGGAGACGGCTACTGCCATAGGTTTTTATAACAGCATGGCAAGTGTATGTATGCTGGTTTCAAGCAGTCTGGCTGGCATTATCTGGTACACCTCCGGGCCAAAGACACTTTTCATTCTTTCGGGATCGGCGGTTTTTGTGGTCGTTGTTTACCTGGTGATTGTATTCCGTTACAAGTTACCACGTAAAAAGAGTGGATAAAAAAAGAGGCTGCCCTTGTCAGGGAACAGCCTCTTATCTTTCAAAATCAATTCGTTAATAAATATTAGCTGCGTTCCGGTAGCCTGGTTTGTCCATGTACCAGTCGGGATAACTGACTCCGGATGATTGGGCCCATTCGGCAAAGTGGAGGTATGTTTGTACGATGTCTGCCTTTTCAACCGGGTAGTCGAAGTCGATCGGGATTTCCATGGCCCAGGGCAAACCTGTGTCGGAGCGGTAATACCATCCCTTTGAAGGATCAGAGCCGTCGTTGTTCGAACCGAAGTACACGGTATTGGCGAGAACAGTGGGTGCGTGATCTTTAAGGTGAACCTCTTTGGCCCGATCCTGATTAACAAAGATGAAGGGGTTATAAGGAGGTGTTCCGATATTGGATTGAGGTACTGCCCAGTGCATGGTAACGGTCTGGATCTCCGTCTGTACCGTTGCTCCTCCATGGACTGTATTGACGATGGAAGCTCCCAATACCGTATTCACTGCATCGACCGGGATGATGACGGTCTGGTCGGTATGACCAGCTTCATAGCCTTTAGGATCGATGGTCACGGCATGGCCCACTTTTATACAGCCGGTTACACTTTCGACATTTGCAGGAGAAGTCTCGAAAGCGATACCGAATCCATTGTTATAGGAGGCTCCGGCGGCTTTGATTTTGAATTTAATGATCAGGTCAACCACTTTGTTCTGTGCGTTGGTGACGATCTTGTAATTGAAATTCATTACCAGGTCGTTGCAGTCGTAGTCGCCATAAGCCGGCCAGAGATCTTCAAAGGCATAGCTGCCGAAGTCGGTTTCGTTGGGGTAGTATGAGTTGAAGGCACGGGTCGGGTCATACGGGTATGCATCCTGGCTGTCGGGTACACCGTCGCCGTCGGAATCCACGACTGACGGGGCCACGATATCGATCTTGAGAACTTTGGTATCAGTCCCGGCATTGTTCTGCGCATTGAGGGTAACAAAATAGGTACCAACAGTTGTCGGGATTCCGCTGATGGTACTTCCGCTGAAGGTTAGCCCGGGCGGCAGATCTGAGGCGTTAAAGGTAATGGGTTGGTCTCCATCGGCGGTAATTTCATAAGAGAACGAGAACCCTTTGGTACCGGTCGCGATCAGCGAACTTGTGATCGTGGGTTTTTGCGGGGCCGATATAATGGTGATTATCAGTGTCTTAGCGTCGTTTCCAAATTGGTTGTTGGCTGTAAGGGTGACGTTGGTAACCCCTGCGTTGGTGGGAGTACCGGTAATCGTATGGCTAACGGCATCATAAACCAGTCCCGGCGGGAGGTTATCAGCGTTGAAGGTAATAGGCTGATTTCCGGTAGCGGTGATGGTATACGTGGAGAATTGCTGGCCAACGAATCCGGAGGCTGTCAGGGTGCTGGTGATCACCGGGGGTTGACCCACGGTCAGCACCAAAGTCTTATGGTCAGATCCGGCCGAATTGACCGCATGCAGCCCGATGTTGTAAACCCCGGCTGTGGTGGGTGTACCGGTGATCTGTTGGGTATTCGGGTCGAAGGTCAGTCCTTCGGGGAGGTTAGTCACACTGTAAGTTATTGGTGTAGTTCCAACAGCGGTAAGGGTATAGGTATAGGGCTGGTTTACGGTGACTGATCCCGTAAGGGGGCTGGTTATAACCGGCGGTGTTCCGGTGGTGACTGTAAAGACAAGGGTTTTGTTGTCGGTTCCGACGAAGTTATCAGCAACCAGTCCGATGTTATAGGTACCTGCTGAAGTAGGTGTTCCTGAAATGGTGTGGGTTGATGGGTTATAAGTCAGTCCCGGGGGAAGATTATTGGCCTGGTAAGTAATCGGTTCAGCGCCGGTAGCTGTTATGACATAGGGGGTGATAGCTTGTCCGACCATACCGGCGGCTGTCAGCGAACTGGTGATTGTTGGTGGTAGCGGAGCGCTGCATGAAGGAACGGGGATGGTATAGCCCGGGTTATGGAAGGTGATGTTGGGGCCATAGTTTCCATTGCTGGGATTGATGCCACCCACGGCCCAAAGGTCGATGTAGCCTGTCAGTGTTGCACCTCCGGTAGTTTTGCTTTTATGACTGGCGTGGATCTGTGAACCTTGTGAAGCGGGTCCATAAACCTGCCCTTCGATATCAAAGGAGTAACATTCGATGAGACTTTGCAAACCGAATGAAGCATAGCCCTGCCCGGAGATGTTCATATCACCTGCTATATGGAAGTAACCATTGGCATCATTGACCAGTCCGGGTGCCGACGAGTTACCGGTAACGATGTTAAAGGCGTTGTTGGAATCATCGTTAATGAAAAAAGAGCATTTGTTAATGATGCGGCCGGAAACCTGTGTGGCAACAGTTTTGATGGAGGTAAAGGGGCCTTCATTGGTTAGGATGCCTTTAACATTTAAAGAATTTGAAATGGTAAATGTGCCCAGGTTATGGAGTGAGGTTCCGGCTGTGAGGTTGATGGTTTTATTGGATTGGGAAAGGGCCATCTGCGCAGTGCCATAGTTATCGACATTGGTTCCGAGGTTTTCTATCGGTAAAGTTACATTTCCGCTTGGGCTGACGATCAGGGTCCCGGTTCCGCTAAGGCTTTTCACGTTAGCATATCCGCAAATCCGGATTTTGGCCCCGCTGTTGACGGTGAGGTACAGTTGAAGCCGGTTTCCCGCAGTTCCGCCCGTGATGCACATCGTTCCGGAAGATATGGAATAGGTGCCACTTTGGGTTTTTGTCACCGTGCAATCTGTACTGCAATCATTTCCGGTGATCTCATCCGTTGATTTGGTTCCTCCGAAAGTATAGTTCAGGGTAGTGCCGGTGATAGGGGCAGCAACATATTCAGTTGCTCCGTTGGCGGCAATTTTCCCGATATAAACTTCTTTCAGGCGTGTCGGAACACGAAGTGTTGTCCGGTACTGCCGGTTATTGTCGGTGGACCCGGTGGCTATGAGTTTTCCGCCGGTAGCAGGGTTCTCCTGGAAAAGTTGAATTACAAAAAGATTTTGGGTTCCGGCATTGGCAACGGTTACCGTAACACTCAGGTCAACGAAACTCTCGAAATTGAAAGCAGGGTTGACCTTCAGATCAGTGAATTTTGACGGCGTCGTGGGTTCGTCGTTGTTAGATTTACGACAACCGGTTTGCGTCAGGGTCAAGCCCCCGAAGATCAGAACAACTAACAATCCGGAAAGGACTACCTTTAAACGGGTGAACATATCGTGCAGGTTTTAAGTTTGTATATTATTTATAATTATGTAAAAGTAATATATATAGCAGTATTTGTCAACTTGAAGTTTGTATATGTTGAATTAAATCTTTTAAGTGTCACCCAAAAACCAACATGCTGTTATTAATAGATTTTTGATGCATTACGATAGCCGGGCTTGTCCATATACCAATCGGGATAAAGGGTCCCCGATGACTGCGCCCATTCTGCGAAATGGAGATGGACCGTCAGGATGTCGGCATTTTCAACAGGATAATTGAAATCGACAGGGATTTCAAGCGCCCATGGCAAGGCTGAAACCGAACGGTAGTAATGACCTAATGCCGGATCGGAAGCATCATTATAAGTATGGTACCATACAGGATTAACCAGTTCAGAAGGAGCATGGTCTTTCAGGTGGATCTCTTTTCCCCTTTCCTGGTTAACAAACAGGAAAGGATTGAAAGGCGGGTAACCAATCGTTTCAAGGTCCTGAACCGTCGAAAAATGGATCCCGACAACCTGCAGGGTTGGCTGTACAGTGTGCCCTCCATGGATGGTATTAACATACCCCTGGCCCATGATGGTGTTGACGGCATCAAAAGGAATGACCACGGTTTCTGCCAGGTGCCCGGCTTCATAGCCTTTGGGATCAATAGAGACTGCTTCTCCCATCTGCACACAACCGGTTACTGCCTCTACAACGGATGGAGGCACGTTTAAAATGATACCGAAGCCGTTGTTAAGAGAAGCGCCCACAGCTTTTATTTTGTAGTTAGATATTATATCGACCACCTTGTTTTGCGCGTTGGTCACGATTTTGTATTGGAAGTTGACAACCAGGTCATTGAAATCATAATCGCCGTAAGCCGGCCAAAGGTCTTCGAAGGCCAATGTTCCATAATCTATTTCATTGGGATAGAAAGAATTAAAGGCACGGGTGGGATCTGTCGGATAGGCATCCAGATCGTCGGGAACGGTATCGCCATCGGTATCGGTCGGTCCGACCGGAGCGGTGATCGTAAGTGATAAGGTTTGTTGATCTTGTCCGTAAGCATTGGATGCATTCAATGCTATTTCAAACAAACCGGTTGTAGTGGGGATGCCGGAGATGACATTGTCACTGAAAACCAATCCTGCTGGCAGGTTCGTGGCAGAAAACTGAATGGGTTGTGTACCGGTAGCGGTCATGATATAGCTGAAGGGTTGCCCCTGGATACCGCTGGCAATCAGGGGACTGGTGATGGAAGGAGTAGTTCCCCCACCACCGATGGAGAGGACCAGGGTTTTTGTATCGTTTCCGAAATAATTGGTGGCAGTCAACAACACATTGTAGGTGCCCGCCTGGGTCGGTGCTCCGCCGATGGTAGCGCCGCTGAAGGTTAGGCCTGCAGGAAGTCCTGAGACACTGAAGGTGATTACAGGAGAACCCGAAGCAGTGATCAGGTAAGAAAACTGCACCCCTGTTGTTCCGGAAGCTGTGAGCGGACTGGTAATAACCGGAGCGGATCCTGTACCCGGATTGCATTCGTTGGGGATGATCTGAAAGGTGCAATAGGTCACATTAGGACCAATGGTTCCATGATTGGATTCAATTCCGTTGGGATCGCATATATCGACATAGTTATTCACTGCTGTGCCCCAACCGATGGTGGTGGTACCGGCGATGTTGATCCGTGATCCGGGAGAGGAGGGACCTGAGATGGTGCCGTTCATCTGGAGGTGGTTTGTTTCCATAAAGGCCTGGACACCCATGTTGATTACCGCCCCTCCGTTTACAACAGTCGTTCCCGTAGTACCAGGGGCGGTTCCTGCTACCTTGATATAGCTATTGTTATTGATCGTCCCCATTTGCGTGAAATCGCCGCCAATAAGCAGCTTACAACCGTTAGTCAGGGTTGATCCCCCGTTGTTGGTGAAAGTCTTGGCGACCGTAATGGTTCCGTTATTGGTGGTGACCGCCATGTTTGCCATGGCGCCATTGGCCG
This sequence comes from uncultured Bacteroidota bacterium, assembly GCA_937862805.1. Lineage (GTDB taxonomy): Bacteria > Bacteroidota > Bacteroidia > Bacteroidales > FEN-979 > CAIVAT01. Next base: position 21,291 of record CALMDO010000266.1, on the reverse strand, counting down.
TGACGATACCCGAATTGGTGAAAGTCGACCCCCCGTTAATTGTCAGGGTGTTATTATTGACCGTAAGAGATCCAGAATTGATCATGGCCGCGCTGTTGTTCAAACCGTTGCTGACCGTTGTGTTACCGGAATTATTGAACAATACATTTCCTCCATTATTATTGAACGCCCCGGTGACAGAGAGCGTCCCTTCATTGATGAACGAACCGCCGTTGTTGACTTGTCCGCTCACGGTAATAGTGGATGAAGGATAGGCATGAATTGATCCTCCGGAATTGACATTGATGGTAGTGGCATCGATGATCCCGTAATTATCAATATGAAGACCGTTTCCAAAGCTCATGTTGGCGTACTGGAGGATCCCCGTGGAACTGACGATCACCGAACTGGATGACCAACTGTTGATATTGCCGATGGTGGCCGTGCCGCAAATCATCAAGACTCCTCCGCTGTTTATGGTCAGGGTGCCGATCGTAACAGAAACACCTGACAGAATGCAGGACTGTCCTGAATTGATCACCAGGTTCTGGATATTTCCCGAAAGAGTTTGGGTACAACCGGAACTACAATCTGGCCCTGACTGAACGAGTGTTCCCGATTTCAGTTCTTTCAGGGGATCACTGAAATCGTAAACGAGGGTCGTCCCGATGACGGGAACAGCTACAAACCTGTTATTGCCGTCGGATGACAATTTGCCAATATACAATTCATTGATCCGTGAAGGAATTCGTACACGGGTCTTATACTCTGAATTGCTGCCTGTTGCCCCCCTTGAGATCAGTTTTCCTCCTTGTGCCGGATTCCCCTGGTAAATCTCTATGACTTTCAAGGCATTTTTTCCGGAAGTCTCAACTTTGATGGTGACATCCACGTCGGTGATGCTCTGAAATTTGAAATCAGGATTGACTTTCAGGTTGGTAAATTGATCCGGGATCGGTGTGTAACCTTCGTTTTGTTCTTTTCGGCAACCGGTTATAAACAGTGCTGCAAGAATCATTACCGTGAAAACAAGCCTCTTCGTCATATTGCAATTTTTTGGTTTTTGACTTTATACAAGTTTAATATGCAAAAGTAGGGAATCCTTTCTGAGGGGACAACCATGAATTCGTAAGTGTACGGAAAAATGTGTGTAACGGAGTTTTACGGTTGGCAGGTGTTAATTCGTCCCTGAAATAATCACTATCTTTGCTGCCATTTTATTCTAAATCGGATATAACAATATGTCCAGGATCATTGTTGGATTGAGTGGTGGTGTTGATTCATCGGTAGCGGCCTGGTTGCTAAAGGAGGAAGGTCACGAAGTGATCGGGGTTACCATGGCGATATGGGACGGAAAGTACCACGCCACGGGTAAACACGCTTGTTATGGTTCCGATGAAGAAGATGAAATACGGGAGGCTCGTGAACTGGCTATGAAGCTTGATATTCCCTACCATGTTTTCGATTGTGCATCCGAATATAAACAGGCGGTGCTGGATTATTTCCGGGCTGAATACCTGGCGGGTCGCACCCCCAACCCTTGTGTGCAGTGCAATCAATTGATCAAGTTCGGACTTTTGCCCCTGATGGCCCGCAAAAGCGGGATCGAATTTGATTATTTCGCCACCGGGCATTACGCCCGCAAGGGATTAGAAGACCAATCGGGGCGCTACCTTTTAAAAAAAGCAGCAGATCCCCGGAAGGATCAAACTTATTTTATTTATCGATTATCCCAGCAACAGTTGGCCGGGGTCCTTTTCCCTGTGGGAGATTATAACAAAAAGGAAATCAAAGAAATAGCGCTGAGGGCCGGAATTACGACTCCCGATAAAGAGGAGAGCCAGGATTTTTATGGTGGCGATTACAAAGAACTCCTGCACGTGGAGGAGCAACCGGGAAAGATTGTGGATTCTCAGGGCCATGTTTTGGGGACTCACAAAGGAATCTGGAATTATACCATCGGTCAGCGAAAGGGGCTGGGGATTGCCTTCTCTGAACCACTTTATGTGATCGGTTTTGAACGGGAAAAAAACCAGGTGATCGTGGGAACCCGTTCTGAGACTTACAACCGTTCATTCCTGGTGGGCGATCTCAATTGGATTGCCATCGATGGGCTTCACGGACGGGTCGATTGTACCGTGAAAATTCGTTCAGCTCAAAAAGAGAGAAATGCCACCCTGCAACCGGCTGCTCCAGGAGAAATCCAGGTGACTTTCTTTGAACCAAACGACTCCATTGCCCCGGGTCAAAGTGCCGTATTTTATAATGGTGACCTGGTACTGGGTGGTGGAATAATTCTCAACACTCATGTCTGATTTCAAAACCCTTAAGTGTTTCCCGGCCCTGTTTCTGCTCCTGTTATTGAGCTTGGCCCATACTGCCACTGCCCAGACCGGCGATACCATTTCAGCATTGAGGCTGTCACAGGATGTACGTTTTCTGGCTTCCGATTCCCTCAAAGGCCGCAAACCCGGAACTCCGGAGATGGAGGTGGTTGCCGGGTATATCCGTGATCAATTCCATAAAGCCGGGCTGCAATTGTTATTGGACCGCGGCTACCAACAAATGGAAATCGTTACCGATATAGAGCCGGGAGATAAGAATCTCTTCCACTGGGACACGGCGTCTGAAATTTTCAGGAAAAGTTTTATTCCCCTTTCATTCTCTTCCAACGGGATTCTCTCATCGGGGATCGTCTTTGCAGGATATGGTTTCGATATCAACACTGACAGTCTGAAGTGGAATGATTACTACGGACTTGATGTCAACGGGAAATGGGTGATGGTCTTGCGGGGAGATCCGGAGCTGGACAATCCCGACAGCCGGTTCATTGCTTACAGTGATGTCAGGAGTAAGGTACTGACCGCCAAAGACCACCACGCAGCAGGCTTGCTGATAATAACGCCACCGGGTTTTGAGAAAGAAGATAAACTGATCAACCTGGCTACTGAAAACAATGATGTCACCGGCGGCATTCTTTGCATCAACATCACCCGTGAACTGGCCAACCGGATGTTGCGACCCTCCGGGATTACGATCGACAGCCTTGAACGGCAGATGGTCCGGCTGAAAAAGCCGGCAGGTTTCACCACCGGGATCAAGCTTACTGCATCGGTAGATCTGATCCGGAAGAAAGCCTCAACAGTCAACGTGGTCGCACTGTTAAAAGGCAGTGATCCGGCCCTGAACGATGAGTGCATTGTGGTGGGAGCGCATTACGACCATCTGGGAATGGGCGGTCCGGGCTCAGGTTCGAGAACCCCGGACACTCTGGCAGTGCACAACGGAGCTGACGACAATGCCTCGGGAACGGCCATGGTGCTGGAACTTGCGCGGGTAATGGGAAAATCCGTTCAAAAACCCCGCCGCAGCATCCTCTTTGTTACCTTTACAGGAGAAGAGATGGGGCTGATCGGATCGAAATATTTCATCGACCATCCTCCTGTCAACCTGAAGAAAATCACTGCAATGTTCAATTTCGACATGGTAGGTCGTTTTGACCCGTCAAAGAATGCGATCTCAGTGAGTGGCACCCGAACTTCAGCCGAAGCTGATTCGATTTTAGTGCTCAGTGAGGAAGGGTTGTCCTTCAAAGTGACCCATTCTCCGGATGGTTACGGACCCTCAGACCATGCTTCGTTTTATTCCTCCGACATCCCGGTATTCTATTTCACAACAGGCGTCCACACAGATTACCATACGCCGGCTGACGATGCAGATAAACTTGATATTCAATCAGAACAGAAAATCGGAAGGTGGGTTTTAGATTTGATCCACAGGGTCGATCTCATGCCACATCAGCTCACTTTCAGGGAATCAGGTAAAAAAGAAAGCAGCGGAAGAGGAGGGCGCAAACTGAAGATGACACTGGGAATCATGCCCGACTTTGCAGGGACCGAAAAGAAAGGTTTACGCATTGACGGGGTCACAAAAGAGGGTCCTGCAGATAAAGGTGGTTTGCACAAAGGTGACATTATTACCGGAATCAACGGCCTGCCGGTTGGAAACATTTACGAGTACATGTCGCGACTGCAAAAACTCAAACAGGGAATGACCATCTCGGTTGAAATCATCAGGAATGAAAAAGAGCAGGTTTTACTGGTTCAACTCTGATTCGTTCTAAATCAAAAACTTACACGATCAATGGAAACGTCATCGTTTTTTTCAGAAGTGTTTTTGCTGAAGTTTGTCAAGTTTTCCCTTGTTGGATTCTCAGGTGTTTTTGTCGATTTCGGGATTACCTTTTTCTTTAAGGAGATCGTAAAAATTCAAAAATATGTAGCCAACGCGGTCGGTTTTTCAATGGCTGCCACTACCAATTATTTTCTTAACCGCATCTGGACATTCCATAGTCAGAACCCCAACATCATGCTCGAATTCACGAGATTTTTCATCATTGCCCTTATTGGATTGATGATCAATCTTTTGATTATTTGGGCGTTGAGTGGAAAATTTAAGGTGAATTTTTACCTGTCCAAGCTGGTAGCCACCATCGTGGTAACCCTTTGGAATTTCATGATCAACGCCTATTATACTTTTGCCTGAAGGTTTTCCGCGGTTCAGTAGCTTTTGGTCATCGACGACGGGATGACAATGATGTAGTCGGCTTTCCGTGCATCTGCTTCCGAAAGTGTATCAATGTTTTCCTGTTCAATACAGGTGATCGTCATGATTTTCAGGTCGTACGGCGTTTTCCGGATGGCTTGTTGCAGGTACCAGACGAGGCCCTGGTAGTTGTCGGAGTGGTAAGCCCCGTTGAAATGGAGCATTGTCTTTTCGCTGTACACACCGCTTTTTACAATGTTGTGGGCCATGGTCGCGTCTTTGATTGCTTGTGCTTTGCCCAGGTTGGCTGTCATGTGGGCAGGCATCCCATCCCCGATGTTTTTGACAATGTCACGATAACAGGGTAGCGTATCGATGTATTTAACGGGAAGGGAAGCGATCATTCCCCTTTCCAGGGCATTGATACTGTCAAGTCCTTCAAAACCTTTCTGGTTGACGATTGCCGCAAAGCGACGTGGAATGCTGGTTGCTGAAAACCTGATTCCTTTTTCACGGGCGAAATCGACCAGCGGGGCATAGTCGGTTTTGTAGTTCTGCCAGAGTTTGGCTTCTGCTTCGAAATCCTTTTTCCGGATCATTTTCGAAAGGTATTCATTCAGCAACAATTGGTTGTCAACTTCCAGCATTTCAGCGCCTAAAACCAGTTTGTCACTGATAGTAGCATACAAATCTTTGGTCAGTTCAAGCTCCAGCCAATGGCAGATGGGATTGTTGTGAAGTTCTCCGAAGAGAATAATATCTGATTTTTGAGCTGCCTTTAATAGATCCTGATAATCAGCTTTATGTCTTTTCCCATTGTAAACTTGATAGGCAGGTTTGTCGCCTTTCATGGATGTCAGGAGGAAGAAAAGAAGAAGCAGCAGCAGCGAGGGGGTGACTTTACGCATGATGAAAGATTTTTGAGGGTTTTGGCTATCGGAAGATTCAGGGTTAAAGGAGTCCTTTCTCGCGAAACATCAGAGGGAGGAGAAATTCCATGCTTTCGATTGCCAGTACTTTCCCCTTTTCTCCGCTGAGGAGAATGCGGATTTTCCGGTCGAATTTCATTTCGTATTCAGCGATGGCTTGCCGGCAAATGCCACAGGGAGACACCGGGTCGGGAACTTCAAAGTTTTCGGCTTTAGCGGTGATGGCGATGGATTCAATGGCGACACCCGGATACTTCGAAACGGCAGCAAAAAGGGCTACTCTTTCGGCACACAAACCTGCGGGAAAAGAGATATTTTCCTGGTTACTACCGGTCACAATCGTGCCGTTTTCGAGTTTTACAGCGGCTCCTACATAGTAGTGAGAGTAAGGGGCATACGAGGTAGCCGTAGCCCGACGGGCTGCTTCCAGCAATTCCTGGTCGGAGGGGTCGAGTTCCAACGAGGAGGGATATTCGTCGAATTCAAAGGGATGAACGATGTGCTTCATAGGAAGGAATTAGTTTTCCGTATCCTCGTCTTCTTCGCTTGTTACGGGAATTTCGGGTTTTGGTTGAACATATTTTCCGGACAGGATGGACTGGTATTTTTCTTTGTCTTTCAGGGTGGAGATCGCGAGAGCCAATTCCGGATCATTTTTCAGGGAGGATTCCACCTTTCCTTTTTGATAGTAGTAACGGGTAACAATCTCCAGTCGCAGGAGTTCTTTTATCTGTTCTTTATACCTTGAAAGATCCTCTTTTTTATCATTTTCCATCCGGGATTTCATAAGATTGTATTCTCCTTTGATTGATTCAAAGTAGTTCTCTTTTAGTGCAATCTCTTTGAGTTGTTCCAGCGCTTTTTCACTACGGTTGGAGTAAGAATAATCTTTGTCGGCGATGAAAGTAATGAAATCGTTGTACACTTCGTCGCTGATAGAAAACTGGTCGGCGGAGGGAATGACCGGATTTTGCCTGGCGTACCGGGTGGCGTAGTCAAAAATGAGAAATTTGCTGTAGAGAGCGAGCGCCACATTGCTGAATTTTTCCGGAGGCAAAACGATGTCGGGATTGATCCCTCCGCCATCGTAAACGGTACGTCCTCCTTTGGTTTTGAACGCTCTGATAAGCGAATCGGGGATCAGGGTAACCGATCCGTCTTTGTTTTTATGCGAGTAATCGATGGCCTGTATGCACCGTCCGCTGGGGATGTAGTATTTGGCGACAGTGATTTTCATTTGGGCGTTGTAGCTCAGTGGTACTACATTTTGGACTAATCCTTTCCCGAAGGTACGCTGGCCGATGATGACACCCCGGTCAAGGTCCTGGATGGCCCCGGCAAGGATTTCGCTGGCGGAGGCAGTTTGCCGGTCGACGAGGATGACGATGGGAATGGTCAGGTCAACCGGAGGGTTCATGGTCTTGTGGGTTTGGTTTTTATCCGCCATTTTCCCTTTGGTGCTGACAATTTCCTGCCCGCGTTCAACGAAGATATTGGCAATGTCCACTGCTTCGTTGAGCAGTCCGCCTCCGTTGGCGCGGAGATCGATGATGATACCCTGTAAAGTATTGTTTTCCCTGAGTTTCTGGTAAGCCTGGCGGAGGTCTTTGGCTGCGTTTTGGGTAAATCCGGAGAGTTTTATATAGCCGATGGCGGTGTCAAGGACACCGGACCAGGGGATGTTGTCGATCCGGATGATTTCGCGTGTAATGGTCAGGGAAATGGGTGCGGGTTGCCCATCGCGTTCGACGACCAGGTCAACGGTGGTGCCGGCCTGTCCTTTAAGAAGGGTGCTGACTTCGTCGTAACTCTTTCCCTTAACAACTTTTCCATTGATTTCTATGATCTTATCGCCGGCTTTGAGCCCTGTTTTTTGCGCCGGTGAGCCCTGGTAAGGTTCTGAAATCACAACATAACCGCCCTGTTGATGGATCAACGCCCCGATACCGCCGTATTGACCGGTGGTAATGAATTTATAATCTTCTACTTCCGATTCGGGGATGAAATTGGTATAAGGGTCGAGTGATTGCAGCATGGCATCGATTCCGGTAACGGTTAACTCTCCCGGGTTGATCTCGTCGACATAATCCTGGTCGAGTTCCTTGATCAGATTGGAATAGATATCAAGGTTTTTCATGATTTCAAAACCCTGTTGGTTAGGTGCTTGAGCAAAACCTCCCAGACAGAACACCATGAAAAGTGTCCAGATTCCCCATTGCAATTTCTCTGAGCTTATTAAATTGTAGTGCATCTTCTGAATTAATAAAAATCCATATTTCTTATTGTTTCTTATCAAGGTACCGGATCGTATCCATGTCCCCCCCAGGGATGACACCGGCCCAGCCGTTTCAGGGTAAGCCAACCGCCTCTAAAGGGGCCATATTTCCTGATGGCTTCAACTCCGTAAACGGAACAACTGGGTTCATAGCGGCAGGAGGGCATCAGGTAAGGGGAGATGGCACCCTGGTAAAACCGGATCAGCAGGATGAAAAAACTACCCAGTAACTTTTTCATTTTCCTCCTTTAAACGGTGTAAAAGTAAGATTATTTTACCTTGGATCACGGCAAAGGGGAGGATTTCTTTGGCGGTGTAATGGATGGATAGGAGCATTCCACGACCCGTAGCGGAGAGGGATTCGGATGTTTCGTGACGATTCAGCCGGTAAGCTTCCCGGATGCGCCGCCGGATGAGGTTACGGTCGACGGCTCTTGGAAAAAGGTGTTTGGGAATGCTGATCAACACTTGTAGCGGAAAAGCTGCAGGAAGTGTAGCAAATTTCCAGGTAATGCGGAAGGGGGTAATGTGGAATGTATTGCCATCCTGAAACAATTGCCGGATCAGGGTATGGCTGCTTAACCGGTCGACCCGTGAAAAGGTGTACTTCAAGCTACTTTTTTTTCGCTTCGCACTGAAGGAACTGATCGATCGCCATGGTCATCGAGGGAGCTGATTCAGTCGGAGCGTTCACGGTGAGGGTAAGTCCGGCGTCGTGAACGGCTTTTTGTGTAGTGCTTCCAAAGGCGCCGATGGCGATGTCGCCTTGTACAAATTCAGGAAAATTTTTAAACAGTGACTTGATCCCGGAGGGACTGAAGAAAACAAGCAAGTCATAATCAGTGATGCGGAGGTCGGAAAGATCGCTGGCGAGGGTGCGGTAGATCACCGCTTTTTTATACGTTATTTTATTGTCTTCCAGCATTTTTGGAATTTCCATCTTGTGGATATCCGAACAGGGCAACAGGAATTTCTCAGTTTTATGTTTCTTGATCAGTTCGATCAGGTTGGCAGCATTCTCTTTGCTGTGGAAGATCTTGCGTTTCCTGAATTGAACGTATTTCTGAAGGTAGTAAGCGGTAGATTCCGAAATACTGAAATATTTCATGGTTTCGGGAACATCCAGCCGCAACTCCTTGCAAATCCGGAAATAATGGTCAACGGCGTTGCGGGAGGTGAATATGACGGCTGAATAGTCGAGCAGGTTGATCCGGTCTTTTCTGAAATCCTTGGCAGTGATTCCTTCGATTTTGAAAAATTTCCGGAAAGTTATGTTCACATTGAATTTTCTGGCAATTTCTCCGTAGGGTGATTTTTCAAAATCTAAAGGCTGAGGTTGCGAAACGAGAATATTCTTTACTTTCAAGGTTGTAAGGTATTTACGTTCAACTCCCGAAAACCCTTGTAAAATCAGGAATGCATGAAATTAATCAGCAATTTTGCCAGTGCAACCAAGGGTAAAATTTCGAGGCTGCAAAGATACACAAATAAAAATAAATACGAAAACTTCCTGAGTCCTGCTCCTATAAAAAAACCTCTCACTACCCTAAATAGAAAAAGGGCAGCCGCTGCTACGATGCCAACATGCAGCGGCAGATTGGTTTTCATGTAGAGAATGAATATCAGGCATAAGAGAAAGGCTGTTCCGGATATAAAGCAGAAAACAAACAGGTTGAGCAGGAATTGGTAAGAGATATCCCTGGTTTTGAAGACCTTTCCCAGGAACGAAACGAGGCCGATTTTAATCATCCAGTAGCCGGTGAGGCCGGCCATAAAAAGAAGGTAAAGAGAAAAACCCTGCAATCCCAGCCAGGTATGTTCTCCGAACCGGTCATTGATTTCATAAAGCAGGAGAGAACCGGTGAGCAGGTAAACAAAGCCAAAGCTCAGAGAGACCCTTTCATTTAACAGGTTGCCATCACGGATGAGCTGGTTCATGAATCGTTTTGAAAGGGGAACTTGAAAGAGCTGGCGGATCCGGTGATGGTAAAAAACATGGGTCCATGCGATCAGTACCAGGCAAAGGAGGAGTATTCCGGTCATCCAGTCAGGCCGGAAGGCGATCAATTCCCGTGGTTGGATAGTAGTGCCCGGGGGATAGAGGTGTGTTGAAAAAAGAGAAGGGACGTAATCCGGTTGCGGCCATACCTGAGTTTGCAGGGAAAAGGTAGTATCATAAGCGCTGTTAATCCTGCTCATTCCTGTGGATTTTGGGATGTGTGCCGCGATTGAAAAAAGTTCCACAGCGGATCGTCGGGTACGGGTGCGGTGATTGAAACAACCTCTTTGCGGACGGGATGGATGAACCGGATCTGTCGGGCATGGAGGTGGATAAATCCACCGGGATTAGATCGCTCTGCACCATATTTAAGATCGCCTTTGACAGGGCAACCGATGGAAGCCAGTTGAGCTCTTATCTGGTGGTGACGTCCGGTAAAAAGTTCAATTTCCAACAGATGGTAACGATCGCCGGAATCGAGGAGTTGATATGCCAGTTCGGCACGTTGTGAACCCGGGACCTCTCGATTGTGAATGTACGATTTGTTCTGTTCTTCACGTCTGACGAGGTAACTTGTCAGGTGATCGGCCGGACGGGGTGGCAGGTGTTTAACGATGGCCCAGTAGGTTTTTTGAATTTCCCCGTCGCGCAGCATGGTGTTCAGTCGTGTCAGCGCTTTCGAGGTCCTCGCGAAAAGAACAGCCCCGCTCACGGGCCGGTCGAGGCGGTGGACCACACCGAGAAAGACTGCCCCGGGTTTATCGAATTTCACTTTCAGGAACTGTTTGACCGCTTCACTCAGCGGTTCATCCCCGGTTTTATCACCCTGCACAATATCGGAGGCATGCTTGTTGAGGATGAGCAGATGATTGTCCAGGTAAAGGATATCCTGTTCAATACTGCTCTTTTTCATTGGGGAAATCAAGGTTTTTCACATCATTAATGTAACTGGTCACCGAACCGCGGATCTCTTCCGAAAGCGTGTGATAACGGCGCAGGAACCGGGGTGAGAATTCGAGGGTGATCCCCAGCATGTCATGGAGCACCAGTACCTGACCGTCTACATCACTGCCTGCTCCAATCCCGATGATCGGGATCCGGAGTTCGGAAGTGACTTGTCCTCCCAAACGGGCAGGAATTTTTTCAAGGACAATGGCAAAGCAACCTGCATTTTCAAGCAGGTGGGCATCCTCTACCAGTTTGGCGGCCTCATCGGGCTGGGTAGCCCTTACTACGTAGGTGCCAAATTTATGGATCGATTGCGGAGTGAGCCCGAGATGGCCCATGACCGGAATCCCGGCAGAAAGGATACGGTCAACCGACTCGAGTATCTCCTTGCCTCCTTCCAGTTTTACTGCATCAGCGCCACATTCTTTCATGATCCGGATGGCTGAATTCAGCGCCTCCTTCGAATTTCCCTGGTAGGTGCCAAATGGCAGATCGACAACGACCAACGCTCGTTTTACTGCCCTGACCACGGAGGAGCCATGGTAAATCATTTCATTCAGGGTAATGGGAAGGGTCGAAGAGTGACCTGCCATGACATTCGAAGCGGAATCGCCCACCAGAATGACATCAATTCCGGTACTGTCTAAAATCCGTGCAAAAGAATAGTCATACGCGGTGAGCATAGCAATTTTTTCTCCCTTGAGCTTCATTTCCTGGAGCACATGGGTCGTCACTTTAATGACATTCCGAAATGACCCTGAAGTTGCCATAATGAACACTTCTTAAATTAAAATAGCAAAATTACGACAATTTTATCTATTTTTGTGGTCTGCTTCACTCAATATTCCATGCGCATCCCTCTTCGTTTTGCAATCGTACTGCTGTCGCTTCCGTTCATGATCTCCTGTAACAAAGATCTGAATGTAAATGCCGACTGGAAAGACATCACAGTAGTTTATGGTTTGCTTGACCAGCACACCGACACAACCTTTGTCAAAATCACCAAAGCTTTTCTGGGGCCAGGCGATGCCATGCAGTTCGCCCAAATTCCCGATTCAAGTTATTACCCCGACAAACTTGAAGTCTTACTTGAAGAATACGATGGCAACAATTTACGTGACTCCTTTTCTCTGGATACAATCACCATTCACAACAAAGAAGCGGGTGATTCTATCTTTTTTTACCCTGACCAACTGATGTACTATACCACTGCGCCCCTCAACCAGGATTATATCTACCGGTTGAAAATAAAAAACCGCCGGACCGGTAAAGAGATCACTGCCGAAACCGGCCTGGTCCATAATTTTTCGATCGACCGCCCCCAGATCATTGCCAGTTTCCCCCCGGGGCAGACTTTTGAAGTAAAATGGGAACCTGCCAAAAACGGGAAACGCTATCAACTGGTGATCCGTTTTCTATACTATGAATCACTCAAAACCGATCCCCAAAACCTGGTCCTGAAATCGGTGGATTGGACCGTTTTCAATAATATTAAATCAACAGAAAATCAGGTACTTCCGTTTGATTACTATTATCCCGGCGATGCTTTCTACGCGGTCATCGGATCCAAGATCCCCGTCAACCCCGATGTCACCCGGAGCGCTTACCGGGCCCTTTTCCTATTCTCTGTTGCAGCAGATGACATGGCTACCTACATGGACGTGACAGAACCTTCCCTTTCACTGATCCAGGAAAAACCATCTTTCACGAACATCACCAACGGCATCGGCCTCTTCTCCTCCCGTTTCGTCAAAGCTACCGACTCATTGGCCCTCAGTAGCATCACACTGAACGAACTGAAGGTCAATTCCCATACCAAAGACCTCGGGTTCTGATCCTGTCTTTTTGTCACCCGGCTGCCAAAAAAATCATTTTGGCACGGTGATTGACATTTGTGGAGCAAATTCTGAAAATTCTTAGCTTACTAAAAAGGAGATTGAAAAATGGGAAAAATTATTGGCATTGACCTTGGAACAACCAACTCATGCGTAGCAGTCATGGAAGGAAACGAACCGGTGGTAATCCCCAACAGCGAAGGACGCCGCACGACACCTTCCATCGTAGGGTTCACTGATAGCGGAGAACGTAAAGTAGGTGATCCGGCAAAACGTCAGGCGATCACCAATCCTAAAAATACTGTCTCTTCCATCAAACGGTTTATGGGCGAAACATGGGACCAGGTCCAAATGGAAATCAAACGAATGCCCTACCAGGTTTCTAAGGGTGACAACAACACACCCCGCGTTAACATCTACGGAAAATTATACTCTCCTCAGGAAATTTCTGCCATGGTCCTTCAAAAAATGAAGAAGACCGCCGAAGACTACCTGGGAACTGAAGTAAAGGAAGCCGTTATTACTGTCCCTGCCTATTTCAGCGACTCTCAACGCCAGGCGACCAAAGAGGCGGGTGAAATTGCGGGACTCACAGTCAAAAGAATTATCAACGAACCGACTGCCGCGGCATTGGCTTATGGTCTTGACAAGAAACATAAAGACATAAAAGTCGCGGTATACGACCTGGGTGGCGGTACCTTCGACATCTCCATCCTGGAACTCGGTGAAGGCGTTTTCGAAGTGAAATCCACCAACGGAAATACACACCTTGGCGGCGACGACTTCGATCAGATCGTGATCGACTGGCTGGCCGATGAATTCCAAAAAGATGAAGGGCTTGACCTGCGGAAAGATCCTATGGCCCTTCAACGCCTGAAAGAAGCCGCCGAAAAAGCTAAAATCGAACTTTCCAGTTCCACCGAAACAGAAATCAACCTGCCTTATATCATGCCGGTCGACGGCGTTCCCAAGCACCTGGTCAAAAAACTGACCCGTGCTAAATTCGAACAATTGGTCGATAACCTGATGCAGTCCACCATTCCACCGTGCCGCCAGGCATTGCAGGATGCAGGCCTCAAAGCTTCCGACATCGACGAGGTAATCCTGGTTGGCGGTTCCACCCGTATCCCGGCCATTCAAAAAATTGTCCGCGACTTCTTCGGTAAAGAACCTTCGAAAGGAGTTAATCCTGATGAAGTAGTCGCCATCGGCGCGGCAATCCAGGGAGGTGTTCTTACCGGTGAGGTTAAAGACGTTCTTTTACTCGATGTCACACCCCTTTCGCTGGGTATCGAAACCCTGGGCGGAGTAATGACCCGACTGATCGAATCCAACACCACCATCCCGACAAAAAAATCGGAGGTTTTCTCCACTGCTGCTGACAGTCAAACCTCTGTCGAGATCCACGTGCTTCAGGGAGAACGCCCCATGGCTAATCAAAACAAAAGCATCGGACGTTTTCACCTGGATGGCATTCCACCGGCGCCACGCGGAATCCCGCAGATCGAAGTCACGTTCGATATTGATGCCAACGGAATCCTTCATGTGACAGCCAAAGATAAAGCAACAGGCAAGTCCCAGCAAATCCGGATTGAAGCCTCCTCAGGCCTTTCAGAATCCGATATCCGCAGGATGCGCGAAGAAGCACAGGCCAACGCCGATACCGACAAAAAAATCAAGGAAGAGATCGATAAACTGAACCAGGCCGACAGCCTCATCTTTCAAACAGAAAAACAACTGAAAGAGTTTGGCGATAAGTTACCTGCCGACAAAAAAGGAAGTATCGAAAAAGCAGTGGATGAACTCAAAACAGCCCACAAAAACCACGACCTTCCGGCCATTGACCGTGCAATGGCCAACCTGAACGCAATATGGCAAACCGCCAGTGAGGAGATGTATAAGAATGCATCCCAGGCCGGACCTCAACAAGGCCCATCCCAAGACCAACAAAACGGAAACAGTGCGAAGGGTGGCAGTAATGACGATGTCACCGATGTTGATTTTGAAGAAGTTAAAGACAAATAAGAACCAAAACGTACTTGCATAACGGGAAAGGATCAACTCCTTTCCCGTTTTTTTTGTTAATTATTGATAAAACCCGGCTAAAAAATGAAAATTATTGGCATATTTGTAGCTTAAATGCAAATTGGCTTTATTTATAAACAAATTTTTATATACATTTATTTAAATACATAGTTATGAAGAAAATATACAAGGTTTTCCTATGGTTGATCTGGCTTCTTCCCCTCATTGCCACGCAGGTTTCAGGTCAGGGTTTTGAGAATTTCAACAATTACACGGAGACAGGCAATGCATACCATGACGGTCAATTCCAAGGGCAGGACGGCTCTACCTGGACCTATGTGCAATGCCGGGGCGACCGGCCCATCAATCCTCCCACCCCTTGCCTGGGGAAGAACAGAACCCCGCCGAGCACCCTCTATTCAGGAACCATCGCCAACGGTTGCGGAATTCTCAGTTTCGATTACAAACAGGCCTTTTCAGGTGCCGTCAACCTGAACGTTCTGATCAACGGAACCGTGGTTGGAAATGTCACCAGTCCCGGCGGGAATGCTGATACCAACATCATCCATAACTCGGGCCCCATTGCAGTCAACGTTTCAGGAGACTTCATCATCAAATTTGAACAGGTCAATACCAATTCAGGCCAGGTTTCCATTGATAATCTCACCTGGACCGGCTATAATGTCGGACCATTACCGGAACCGACCAACTATCCGACCGCTTTCACCGCTACCGCGGCTCCCTATTCCATCCAACTTAACTGGATCGACGCCACCGGTGAACAACTTCCTTCCAGGTACCTCGTGCTGGCCAGCGAATTTGACAACATCCAACCACCGGTCGACGGAATTCCTGTTGCCGATGATCCTAACCTGGCAGATGGCCAGGGAGCCATGAACATCTTTCAGGGTGTCCAGAACTACCTGTTCTCAAACTTACCTTCCAACAAGCAGTATTTTTTCAAGATCTATCCTTATACCAATACCGGATCAGATATCAACTACAAAACCGACGGAGAAGCACCGGCTGCCAACGCTACAACACCCAATATCCAGGTGCTTAATACGGAAAATTTCAACGACACTACCTTTGGAAGCTGGAACCAGATGACCGTCCTCGGCGATACCTCCTGGATCATCGACCCGATCCATGGCGTTAACACCTCTCCTTGCGCCAAAGCCAGCGGCTATTTCGAAGGGGCTTCCCATATCACTGAAATGTGGCTCTTCTCCCCGTCCTTCGACCTTAGCCATTACACAGGAGGAGTACTCACTTTTAAAACCGCAAAAAATTATGTTGGTCCCAATCTTAAAGCATTGATTTCTACAGACTGGAATGGGATCAGCGATCCGAATGAATTTACCTGGGATACCTTGGTTGCGACTTACTCCGCCGGAGGATGGGCATGGACTTCATCAGGAAACGTCGATATTTCAGCCTACACCGGGAGCAACGTTCACATTGCTTTTATGTTTTCCAGTACAGATGCCGCCTCCTCCACCTGGGAAGTGGATGATATAACCGTCATGGCCATCCCGTCATTCAATCTTCCTGTTGTTTCTACCAACCCTGCATTTACCGATGTTACCTTTAATAGCGCAACAGGAGGGGGAAATGTTACAGATGATGGCGGTTCTCCAATCCTTGCCCGCGGATTGTGCTATTCCACCTCGACCAATCCCACCATTGCAAGCCCCCATACCACCGAACCCGGGACATTGGGCGAATTCACCAGCCTTATGACCGAACTGGTACCCAATACAACCTATTATGTAAAAGCATACGCCACTTCCGGCTTGGGTACGGGCTATGGAGAAGTTGCCAGTTTTACCACCTTGTGCGAACCCATTGCACCGGTCACCGATTTTGAGGCAGACTCCACCGTTGTCAAAATTGGCGGTACTGTACAATTCACCGACCTCACCCTCAACTGCCCGACCACCTGGGATTGGACCTTCGCCGGCGGTAACCCGGGAACCTTCTCGGGTCAAACTCCGCCCCCTGTGCAATATGATACCCCGGGTGTTTACCAGGTTTGCCTCACCACGACCAACGATTTCGGCAACTCCACCAATTGCAAGGAAAATTATATCACAGTGCTGGGACCCACCAATGCTCAAATCGTATTGACGGAGATCATGTACAACCCCCCCGAATCGGGAACCGATTCTTTGGAATTTCTTGAATTGTACAACAACGATCAGATTGCGTGGAACCTCGCCAACTTCTCCTTTAGCAAGGGAATCGTTTACACGTTCCCGGATTATATGCTCGAACCAGGCCAGTACCTTTTGGTTGCAAAAAATGCGACTGCGATTCAGAACACTTTCCAATTGGGTTCGCTCCAGTGGACAGAGGGCTCTTTGAAAAATGACGGAGAACCTATCGTAATCGTTGACTACAACGGCTACATCGTGGATTCAGTTGCTTATAGTCCGAACATGCCCTGGGATACCCTTGCCGATGGATGGGGCCCCTCCCTCGAATTGTGTGATCCCAATTCCGATAACAACAATCCTGTCAACTGGCGCCATGCCATTGAATTTCAGACAGTTAATGCGGAAGGCGATTCCATCTGGGCCTCACCACTGGCCGGTTGTACCTACCCTTTACCCACCGTACAGACCATTGCTGTCACTGAAATCACCCCAAACACAGCCATCTGTCAGGGTAATGTGACAGGTGACGGCGGCTATACCATTATTGCAAGGGGTATCTGCTGGTCAGAATCACCCGATCCCACCCTCGAAGACAACCATACCACTGAACAGGGAACCCTTGGCGATTTCTACAGCCTTTTATCTAACCTGATACCTCAAACCACCTATCATGTCAGAGCCTATGCCACCAACATCGGTGGAACGGCTTACGGGGATGATCTGGTTTTTGAATCTGCCACGATTTACCTGCCGGAGGTGACTACCATCGCGATTACCGATTTTACTCATAACAGTGCTTTGATTCAGGGAGATGTAACCGGCGATGGGGGAGGTAACATCCTGGCCCGGGGGGTCTGCTGGTCGGTTTCAGCCAATCCTACCCTCGAAAACGATTTTACCGTGGAGACCGGAACCCTGGGTCCCTATTACAGCCTGATCAATGGTTTGTCACCGCAAACCACCTATCATGTCAGGGCTTACGCCACCAATGAAACCGGAACAGCCTACGGAGAAGACCTGTCGTTTACCACAGAATGCGAACCCATTCCACCGTTATCCAATTTCTGGGCCAATGTCACCACCATCATGGAAGGCGATTCCATCAATTTCTTTGATGCTTCCCAGGCCTGCCCGGCGACATGGAGCTGGACTTTTGAAGGCGGAGTCCCCGGTAATTCCACAGAAGTCAACCCGACCAATATCGTCTATCCCACAGCCGGGGTCTATCCGGTCTGTCTTACCACCACCAACACTTATGGAGAAAATACCCTTTGCCGCCCGGCTTACATCACAGTGCTCAGCCAGCCTCAACCCACCAATGCGCAACTGGTTTTGACAGAAATCATGTACAACCCGCCTGAATCCAGTACCGACACTCTTGAATTTTTAGAGATCTATAACAACGATATCATCCCCTGGGATCTTGAGAATTTCTATTTTGATCAGGGCATAACCTACGTTTTCCCTGAAAAGATCCTCAATCCGGGAGAATACCAGGTGATAGCCAAAAATGCTGCCTCCATCCAGAATACGTTCCATGTGGAAGCACTCGAATGGACAAGCGGTAAACTCGCCAATGAAGGAGAAGCCATCGTGTTGCGTGACAACTTCGGGTTTGTTGTTGATTCGGTCTATTACCTGCCGACCGAACCCTGGGATCCCTTAGCCGATGGTCACGGACCTTCCCTCGAGCTTTGCGATCCTTCTTCTGATAATACCGATCCTGCCAATTGGCGCCATGCCATTGAATTCCAGGCTATCAATGCTGAAGGAGACACCATCTGGGCCTCTCCGACGACAGGTTGTTCCTATCCTCCGGTGGCAGGATTCTCCGCTGATTCAACAGTTATTCATCTCCATGATTATGTAAACTTTACTGATGAATCATCAACCAATACTACCACCTGGGAATGGACATTTGAAGGAGGTACACCCGCTACCTATTTTGGCAAAACCCCGCCACCCATTCAATACAATACTTTTGGATTTTACGATGTGACACTTCGTGTGGCCAATATTGCCGGGCATCATACCCTGGTCAAATCTGATTATATTGAAGTCGGAACCGTCGGGATGAACAATACGGCAGATCCCGGAAAGTTCACGATCTATCCCAACCCGACCAAAGGCCGGTTCAAACTGGTCATGCAGGGAGACCGGGGACACTTGGTACGGCTGATCAACCCGTTAGGAAATATCCTGTTTGAAAAGCAAGTAACCGGCGCCATCCACCAGTTTGATCAAACCGGAATGGCACCAGGGGTCTATCTTCTCCAAGTGACCGATCCGGCTACCGGCAATACCCAAAGTCAGAAATTAATCATTCAATAATCTTAATCTCCTTTGTTATGAAAAATCTATTCTCAACAGTTGTCATGGTCGCACTGTTCTTCATTGCTTCCATCAGTTACGGCCAGGGGCTGGAGAACTTCAACAACTACCCGGAAACGGGCAATGCCTACCATGATGGTGAATTCCAGGGGCAGGACGGCTCTACCTGGTTTTACTACCAATGCCGCGGCGATTCAGTCATCGTGGCTCCATCACCCACTTTGGGTAAGAACCGGGTCCCGGTCGGAGAAGTCAAATCCGGAAGCATTTCCAATGGCTGCGGAACGCTCAGCTTTGATTACAAACAAGTTTTCACCTCGACGGTTTCGATGGAGGTTTATGTCAACAGCATCCTGGTCTATACCGCTACAACCACAGCCGGAGAACAAGGAATCGTGAAACATACAGGGCCCATCGATGTGAACCAATCCGGTAAATTTATTGTGGATTTCAAACAGCAATCCACCTCCTCCGGGCAGGTAACGATCGACAATGTTTCCTGGACAGCTTACAACAGTACACCATTGCCTGAACCTACCAATTACCCCACCGATTTTTCAGCAGTGGCTTCTCCTTATACCATTAACCTGACCTGGGTGGATGCCACCGGTGGGCAACTGCCCTCCAAATACCTGCTCCTTGCCAGCACATCGCCTGATATCCAGGCGCCGGTTGACGGTAACCAGGTGGCCGATGATCCCAATTTAGCAGACGGAACAGGAGCATTGAACATTGCACAGGGAGTGCAAATGAGCCTTTTTACCAACCTTCCGAGCAACCTTCCTTACTATTTTAAAATCTTCCCGTACACCAATTCAGGGAGCGATATTAACTATAAAACCGACGGAACAGCACCTTATGCCACCGCGATCACGCCCAATGTGACGGTCATGAATTCTGAGAACTTCAACGACGGAACTTTCGGAACCTGGCACAAAATGACCGTTTTGGGAGATACAGCCTTTGCCATTGATATGACCCACGGGGTTGACGGAACCCCTTGTGTAAAGGCAAGTGGTTATTTCGGAGGAACTTCTCACCAAACAGAATTATGGCTTTTATCAACACCCCTCAATTTCGACCTTTTTTCGGGCGAAACCCTCACCTTCAAGACTGCCAAGAATTATACCGGACCGGATCTGCAGGTTAAAATCTCCAATGATTATGACGGCGTTGGTGACCCCAATAATTTCACCTGGACCGATCTTCAGGCTACCTGGTCGGCCGGCGGATGGGCCTGGACTTCATCTGGTAACATCGATGTTTCCGGAATTACCGGCCAGGATGTCTACATCGGTTTCAAATATACCAGTACCGATACCGAATCTTCGACATGGGAAGTCGATGACATCGTGGTCATGGGCGTTTCCAGCGTCGGCCCGCTGCCTGAACCCACTAACTATCCCACCAGCTTCGCCGCGACCGGCCTTCCCTACACAATCAACCTGAACTGGGTAGATGCCACCGGCGGACAAATCCCCACTGCATACCTGGTAAAAGCCAGCGCTTCCGATGACATCACCGCCCCGGTTGACGGCGTCCCCGTTCCCGATGATGCCAACCTTGCCGACGGCTCAGGCGTTTTGAATATCACCGCCGGAACCCAGCTTTGCCACTTTACCGATCTTCCGGTCAATACACCGTATTATTTCAAAATCTACCCTTACACCAATGCCGGGATCGACATCAACTACAAAACCGACGGAACGGCTCCGGCAGCTACCGCCACCACCCCCAATGTTGCCGTGATCAATTCGGAAAACTTTAACAGCGGCACTTTCGGCACCTGGACAGAAATCAGGGTATCGGGTGAAACCAACTGGTTAATCGATGCGACCCACGGTGTTGGTGGAACGCCCTGTGCCAAAGCAACCGGTTATTCAGGAGGCGCTTCCCATGCAGCCGAACTTTGGATTGTTTCCCCATCCATGAACTTCGACAACTATGCAGGCGAAATCCTTAGCTTCCAGAATGCCAAGAGCTACACCGGACCCGTGATGGAAATCCTGATCTCTGCCAACTATACTTCCGGCAATCCCACCAGTGCTACCTGGACGCCGCTCACCGCCAATCTTTCAACGGGAAGCTTCACCTGGACCGCATCAGGTAACGTGGATGTCTCTGCCACTAACGGAGAGAATGTCCATATCGCCTTCAAGTATACCAGCACCGATTCCGAATCAGCCACCTGGGAAGTGGATGACATCGTAATTTCCGGCGCAGCCTTAGGTTTACAGGAAAATGAACTGAACAAAGGCTTCTCTGT
>CALMDO010000265.1 GCA_937862805.1 uncultured Bacteroidota bacterium | reverse complement strand
GTAACTACTCAGGTACCAACCTGAGGGTAAAAGTACAATAAATAAGAATCCGGACTTTTTACGTTTAACTCGATTTCCTTGAAGTGGGGTGCAATTTCCTGATTTGTTTTCATACAGACGATTCTCGTCGGGATTCAATTTTGAAATTATGGATTATGGTTAAACAGTGTTGATAACGTGACTATTAGATGTTTATAAAGAGTGCCCTGATAATTTGCTTTTCTCTGTAACCTATGACGATATTTGTTAAAAGCAAACGCGTTATGGTCTCAAAGGAAGAACTTCGAAAGCTGGACAAAGAACAATTGGTCAATCTTGTTTCTGATCTTTTGATAAAGAGTGACGCTTTGGCATCCCTGGTTCACCATCTTCAGGATGAAATCAATAAACTCAAAACCCACAAAAACAGTGGCAACAGTTCTCTTCCGCCTTCCCATGATTTATTCAGTATCAGGAATCAAAGCTTAAGAGGCAAAAGCGATAAGAAATCGGGCGGACAACCTGGCCATAAAGGAGAAACACTCCGCATGTCACCCCATCCGGACAAAATAGTTGAACACCTTCCGGAAAATGTCTGTCCGCAATGCGGCAGGATCCACGCCAGAGAGACCCTCCAACTGACAGGTCAACGGCAGGTGATAGACATTCCTTTTATCAAAGCCAGTTACACAGAGCACCAGATTTATCAGGCGGTCTGCACCTGTGGGCATGTGAGTACCGGCAATTATCCGGCCGGGGTCAACGCACCTGTCCAATATGGGAACAATTTAACAGCACTGGTGGCTTATCTCAGTAGCAGACAGTATGTCCCCTACAATCGTTTGTCAGAACTGATTAAAAACATTACCACTGTCACCATGAGCGAGGGGACGATCTTCAACTTGCTGAACAAAGCTGCCAATACGGTCCTTCCCATTTACCGGGGTATCAAAGACGAGCTGTCAAAAGCAACCGTAGTCGGTGGAGATGAGACAGGAATGAAAGTTGAAAAAAACAAGTTCTGGGCCTGGACCTGGCAAAATTTACGTGCCACGTACATCACAATTTCAAAGAACCGTGGCTTTGTAACCGTTGAAAATACTTTTCCTGACGGATTTAGGTACGCGACTTTTATAAGCGACTCCCTGAGTGCACAGTTGAAAACAACAGCGCTCAGACACCAACTCTGCCTTGCTCATCTGCTCAGAGAGCTTAACTTTTTTGAAGAGTTGTACCACCATAAGTGGGCAACGGAAATGAAGGATCTTTTGATGCGGGCCATCAGGTTGAAAGATTCCATGACTCTGAAACAATATGCCGGGCCATTTGAGGAAAGAATGAACATCCTGCATGAATTTGAGAAAATGGTAAACCGGCCATTACCGCCGAGGGTTTCAAAAATCTTACCTTTTCAGAAACGGTTGAAAAAGAGAGGTCATCAGGTCTTCCCCTTTCTGTTTTATCCCGATGTCCCATATGAAAATAATGGGAGTGAACGAGCGATCCGGAATGTAAAAGTCAAGCAAAAGGTATCTGGTGGGTTCCGTTCCGAACGGGGTGCAGAAATCTTTGCAATACTGCGATCTGTTATTGACACGATCATCAAAAAAGGTGGAGATCCATTTGACTCAATCCGATTTGCCTTGAATGTAGCGGCCTGCAAAAACGAATACCTCTCTCAAGCACACAGAAATTAATTATTCAGACCTGAGTAGTTACAAATCCTCAAAAAAGAGAAAAACGGATTTGCCGCCATTTTTATCATCTTTACCCTGATGGACATCTCAGGCGAACTGATCAAGGGAGAAACCCGCTTTAACCTGGTGCTCCTGGGCTTCTGCGCCTTTTCCTGCATCGTTTATCTTATCCTGAAGTATATGAAATGGCGCACCAACCTCCTCAATGAGGAAGGAAGGTAAAGGTGTCCGCACTTAATCCACCACACTTATGAACACAAAGCAAAACCATTTCCGCATGGCAGCCAATGGATTCAGGTCGCTGGTGTTTCTGGCCGGCTTTCTGTTTCTTTTACCGGGGGCACATGCGCAGAAGGACGTCACCAAAAAGTTGGACGGCTATTTCGCCAAATCGTTACCGGCCTGGGGCACTCCCGGGGTGAGTGTCGCCGTGGTCAAAGATGACCGTGTGGTTTTCAGCAAGGGGTACGGAACCCTGGAAACAGGGAAACAGATTCCTCCCGACGGGAATACCCTCTACGCCATCGCCTCCAACACCAAAGCCTTCACATCGGCCATGATGGCTATGCTTGTGGAGGAAGGCAAAGCCGGGTGGGAAGATAAAGTGAGGAATTACCTCCCCTGGTTCGAACTCTACGATCCCTGGGTGAGCCGGGAAATGACCCTGCGCGACCTCCTCTGCCACCGCTCGGGATTGGGTACCTTCAGCGGCGATTTCATCTGGTATAAATCAGACCTCACCGCGGAGGAGATCTTCCGCCGCGCCAAATACCTCCCCGCCCGCTTCGGCTTCCGCGACGGATACGGCT
>CALMDO010000264.1 GCA_937862805.1 uncultured Bacteroidota bacterium | reverse complement strand
AGGTTGTCGGGGGCCTTACCGCATCCGTGCATCCTTTGTACTTTGTCCGGAGGATTCTCATCTGAACCTGATACGCTGAAGTAGAGATGGCGCCTCTTTCATATTGCGAAGTCAAACTTTCCGCACTGACTCTGTATTGAGAACAATCCGGTTTTGTTACCTGAGTCGAAGTGGCAGCGTTGTCCGGTTTTGTCGTTTTTGTATTTGTGGGGTTCGTTTTTATCGTGGTGTTTTTGTTCGTTTTGGTCTTGGTAGTTGTGGCTTCGCTCCCGCCAGCTGTCCCGGTTCCACCGGATGTTTCCGTTCTTCCGGTTCCCGTCGAAATTCCGTTTCCGTTCGTACCTGCCGTTTTGGTCGTAGCCCCGGCTTCGCCTGATGATTCAGACCCTGTGGATGAGCCTGTTCGCCCTGAAGATTCGTTTTTTGGCGGTGGTGGCGGTTGAATCCCGGCACTCACCGAAACCTGTCCCCCGGCGCCCTGCCCCAGCGTTCCAAAGAAACTGTCCAGGCCGGTTGCCACGCCGGAACTCAAGCCGCCCATCAATCCTCCGGCAAGAATCGTCCCGATGGAAGTTTCGCTCATGATCCGATCGGTATCCTGCGCCTTTTTCCCTTCCTGCTGGGCGCTGCCGATGCTCTGTCCGGTTTCCATCCCCTGGGATGCGATTTGCCCTTTTTTTCGCTGGTCTTCGGCTTCACCGGCAGCGACCCTTTCCGACGTGGTCAACCCCGCTTTTTTCAGGTTTTCCTTTGTCTTTCCCTTAGCCTTGGACCGTTGCCCGTCCTTGTAAGACTGGGTGACATTGACATTCTGCGCCAAATCAAATCCTGACGATGACCCGCTCTCATTTAAATCCTTGCCGCTCGTTCTATTTTCGGCATTTTTCAGGTCGGCGATCTTATCAGTCGGTTCGTAAGTTCCATAATTGTTTCCAGTCATCACCCAACTGTTTCCCTTTTTCTCATACTCCGTGCCGTCCTTGGTGACGATCCTGTTACCCTGCTCATAAGCGCCGGCGTTGACGGTTGTTCCGGCGTCATTTTTTGGCTCCTCGCCAATTCCCGCCGTTTCCGTACCGTAAGAGTCCGTTCGGCCGGTTTTTTTAACGGAAACAACGCCGGCTTTTCCCTTTTCAGCTTCCTTTCCCTTCTTCTTTTTCTCTTCCTCGTATGCCTCCATGATCTTGTCGACTTTCCTGTTCTCCTGGAGCTCGAAAAGATCGTGGATGTAGGGATGATCCATATTGGGCGTGAAAATGAATGTACCGTCCTTCAATTTCTCGATCTCGACATTTTTCCACTCTGCGAGGTCTTCCAGGATTGTCACGGCCTCCATGGACTGGTCATGGGTAACGAGATGCTTGAGCCTCTCCTTGTCCCGGTGGCCATCGGGCAGCAAATTTATCATGGAGAGAACCGCTTGCGTATCTTTGTTCACCCAATCAAGGAGTTTCTGCTTCTCTGGATCGAGGCGCTTGCGCTGGGCGATGTTGATGCCTATGATGTCCATCTCCTCGCGCGTGACGGGATTGACCACCTTGTTGCTGATTCCTTTCTCCAGGTTTCCGAAAGTCCTGCCGTAATCTTTTTTGTTCCATTCCGAAAGCGCGAAATCTCGCCTTTTCTCAAACTCCTCGATCGCCCTCTTCTCTTCGCTTATGTTGCTATTGGTTGCTAACCGTTCCTGCATTGCACCCCAGGTATAGCCCTTGATGCCAGGGTCTGCGGCATTTCCAATCCTTTTCTTTGCAGCCTCTATCCCTTCCACGGCCGCTCGATACATCATATAGGTACTGTAAGCGTCGTAATTCTCGGTGTGTGACAGATAGCGGGGTATTTTTTGGGTGTGT
>CALMDO010000263.1 GCA_937862805.1 uncultured Bacteroidota bacterium | reverse complement strand
AACCGGATCCTGGTCCGATGAACCCTGGTAATAAAAGGAGCGGTCAAAGCTGAAGGGTAGGGCAGGATTCATGATTTTTCCGTTATGATCAGTTTTATCATATCAATGAGTTTCTCACCATCCCGGACAAGGTCAAAGGAGTAGTCCGACATATGCCATTGTTTGACAAACAATCTTAAGGCACCCATCACCATAACAGCCAACAGGGAAGCTTCCACATCCCTTCTGATCACTCCGTTTTTTTGCCCGGATTCTATGATAGTAATCAGTCCGGAGGAGTATTTCTCCATGATCTCCCTGACTTTTTCCGTTAATTCTTTTTCGTTACGGAAGATCTCTTCGGAAAAGATCACAGAAACCAGGGAAGGATTATCAGTGAATTTTTTGAAATGATTTCTGAAAATGTTCTCAATTTTCGACAGGGAATTTGTTCCGGATTCCATTTGACCGGCGTAGAATTGTCCCGTATTTTCTTCGAAATATCCGAGGATGGCTAGCAGAATCTGAATTTTATTCTCATAATGGCGGTAAACGGCCGACTCTGAAAATCCGATTTTCCTGGCGAGGTTCTTGATGGTCAATCCCTGAATGCCATTCTCTTCGATCAATACCAAGGAAGCATGAATGATTTCCTGCTGTCTTTCTGTCAATTCGTTGTTCATCATATCTGATAGGTATGTGAATATTCACTCACAAAGATAGAGCAATTTTTTCATAATCCAAATTTTTTATAATTTTTTAACTTTTTAAGTTATATTTAGGCTGAAAACGAGTAAATCCGTAATCTTTTTACCTAATCCATGACCATCGACCGGTAAGCAAATGAGTTGAGCCGGGCATTTCCCGGATTATTGGATGTCAGTTATTATTATTTCGGCCAGAAGTACTTTTCAAAAATGTCTTCGTACTGTTTGGTAAGGACATTGGGATTGATGGGTTCCTGGTCCTGGAGGAAGGATTTCCGGAAGAAGGCCACATTGTCCTTATGGGCGTCGACGATCATGGCATAAACGGTGGAATAGGCCTTGACGGGTGTCTGGACGTACATCCCCATGGTCAGGATCCCTAAAGCGGCTCCTTTCAGGACCTGCTTACCATAGTTACCTTTGACACGGGTAAAACCGGAAGCCACCACCACCAGACCAAACCGGGTTTCATTGCTTTCCAGGACCTTGTCGAGGGTGGGGGTGATCCTGAGGTGGGCGATATCCTTGTTCTTCTCAGCCGTCAGGAGCAGATACTCGTATTCCTTTTCCAGTTGGTGGTTCACCGCCGTGTCTGTCAGAAATATCTCCCCGGTGAGAGGGATCTTTCCGGAGAGAATTTTCAGTGCATCGATATTAAGCTGCTTCGAAACGTCAGAAATGCTGTCGTCCAACACACCCTGGTTACCCTTTTTGATCATAGAGATGTAGGAATAAGGTTCCAGCAGTTTGAGGCCGGTCACCTCTGCTGGCGTCACCTCAGACGTCAGCGGTTTGGTCACGGTGCAGGAGACGAATCCTGCGCACACCAGAACCAGCAATATTTTTAGAATTTTTGTCATTGTAATAGATTGTATTTCGGCCTGCTAAAATAAACATAATAAAGCTACTCGATGGTCAGTGTCCGGTTTTTCGGATACCTGACCGTGTATTTCAGGTCGAGTTCCTTCTTTTCGGCAGGCTTGAGCTGGAAATTCCACTCGATGATGCCTGTTTCGGGATCCAGCTTGCCATTGGAGATATTGTCAGCTTTCACTTCGATCTCTTCCAGCGTTGAAACGGGGATCTGGTCAAAGACTGAAATTTTGATGTCCTGTGCTTTGTTGTTTTTCACGCTGAGAAGCCAGCCACGGTTCTCCTCCTTTTTACTTCCGAGGAACTGTTTGGTGGTGAACTGCTTCTGTATTTCCCGGTCGATGGCGATGCCCTTGTCCTTCCCGAGGGAAATGTTCAGGGTGTCGGCCATGTACCTGACATCGAGCAGGGTCTTGCCCGTGTAGGTATCCTCGAAGTATACGCTGGCTTCCCCTTCCAGAAGGTTGTACTTCTCCCAGTCGACGATTTGAGCGGTCAGATAGGCATTCTTGTCGATCTTTGGGGCGCAGAAATACTGGTATTCTGCCGGGAGAGAGTAGCTGTCGATGTTGATGGTCAGGTTTTTCCCGTCGGAAAGCAGTGTGTAGGGCGTTTGGATTTCAAATTCGACACTGGTCTGGCGGCTCACCTGTTCCGTTTCCACCAGGTTGACGGCGGGGGCCATTTCATCCCGCGCTAAGGCCGGTTTTGTCCCCCGTATTCTGAGGCCGGAGACCTTGCCCTGCAGAGCCTCTTCCGCAACACCATATCCCACAACGACCACCTCATCCAAGCCCTGGAGATCCTGCTCCAGTCTGAAATCCATCTGCGACCGGGTTATGGGCGATTCCATCTGCCTGTAGCCGATGAAGGAAATCTGAAGAATGCCTCCGCTGGGCGGGATGGGGAGGGAATAAGCTCCGTTGACATCGGCTACCGTTCCGATGGAACTTCCCTTCACCATGACCGTGGCACCGATAAGCGGTTCGCCTGTACTGGCGTCCATCACGCGGCCTGAAACGCGGCTGATCATGTCGCCGTAGGAGGGGGGCGCCGTGTGGTAATTAAGTAAGTAGGGTCGCAACTCCCGGTAGGTGTTTGAAGTGTTCGGATCGGACGATGACAGCCTGAGCTTTACATTTTTCCAGTCCTCATTGGTCGATTGCCTGACATTGGCTTTGTAGGTCAGTTCGGCCGGCCGGGAGATGTTCTTCACCTTGATGTCGTAAGTAGGGGTCCAACCCGCATTGGAAACGATGTATTTGATCTCAAATGGCACCTTTAAAGGACTCCTTGAATCGACGCTGACCAGAATCTCCCCGGAAGGAAACTCTTTTTTACTTTCCAGGGTAGCCAGCTGGCTTTGGATCTTCGCCAGCTCTTCGGAGAGTTTCTCTACAGAAGCCTGACGGTCGATCTGTTTCAGTTTGATGGCGGTAATCTTTTCTGAGAAGTAAACGTTGGCCTCCTTCAGCGCGGACAGACTCGTCCCGGTGTTGGCGCCTCCGACGGTGCTGTTGGCCTTGAGAAAAGCCATTTCCTCATTCAGTACCTCCAGGTAAGCTCTTTCCGTTTGAAGCTTTTTTTCCAGCTCCTTTTTGGTTTTCGTCAATTCCTCCCTCTCTTTCGACGGAGTCTGGAGGGAGAGGAAATTATGCTGAAGATTGACCGACAGCAACGTCAAATTCCCTTTGGCATAGACGCTCAGACTTTTGGAATCGATGAAAGGGGAGAGGTTGACAAATTTAAGCACGGAGCGGCCTGCCGGAACATCGACCGTTTTGGAACGGGTGATTTGCGCCCCGCTGAGGTACACGGTCACCTCGCTGATTTCGGACTTGATTTCAAATTCAGCCGGTTTTGCCTCGATTTCCGGGGGCATTTGTGCCGTAACATTCAGTGTCAGCGCCGTAAGGAGAATCCATAACTTTTTCATATTGAATATTTTATATTTATCGTTTCTTTTATCTTATTCTGACTCTACCCCTCGTTTGCAACGAGGGGTAAGCTGTTTTGAGTTTGCAACTCATAAATCATCACTATAGATCATTTTTCAAACAACAACTTCAACCTTCACATAACCTGTTTCCCCAGTATAATCACGTGCTGAACTATAAAGAAAATGATGCGCTTCGGCAACGATCATCGCTCTTACTGGATTCTCATGTGTGTAGTTTATCCGCTGATCAATCTTGTTATTGTCATCAAGCAAAACAGCATGATTGGTGTCTTGCCAGAATTTGTATTTCTTGATCCGGTTATCAAATTTCCCCGCAAACTCAAACCTGTATAAAAGCCACTCTTTCCTGCTTTCTGCAATTTCTTGTATCAGGCTTAATACAGATTTGGACGTGTATTTCTTAAAATCCCTGATAATATCACTCAGCCTGAAACCTTCATTTGCCTTGCATACCAAATGCAAATGGTTGGACATTAAACACCATGCATATACCGTAATTCCTTTATTTTGTATACAATAATTAAGAGAATCTACAATTTCGAACCGGTATTCCTTTCGGGTAAATATGTCGATCCAGTCAGTTACAGTAAATGTCAGGAAATAAATTCCATTCTGGTCGGTTATGAAATAATTGTCAGCTGACATGGGTTTAAAATAAATGGTTCAAATAAGTTTGTGATCCGAAAGTAATATTGGCATTACAAATGCCCATCAGCTTACCCCTCGTTTCAAACGAGGGGTAGGGCGTTACAAACGAGGGTCTACTACAAATTCTGTTCCGGTTTGCGGTATTTAATGTCCAGTTTGCCAATTTTAAGAATTTGTTTTGTTTTTGCCTTTTCGGCCATTTCACGCGCTTTATCCAGCCTGGTGCCGTGTGCTTCTTTCCACTCTTCCATGGAAAGGGGTTGCAGGTTATTCCTGTGAAATATGGAGACCAGTCCGTCGAGATTCATCTTGAAATCGGTGTTCTCATAATCTTTGGGCAACAGTG
The DNA here is from genome assembly GCA_937862805.1 of uncultured Bacteroidota bacterium. Classification (GTDB taxonomy): domain Bacteria; phylum Bacteroidota; class Bacteroidia; order Bacteroidales; family FEN-979; genus CAIVAT01. Next base: position 1,849 of record CALMDO010000263.1, on the reverse strand, counting down.
AAGCGCACTGATTCGCAAAATGGATTCGTCCGATGTGATAATCCCCACTCATTATTCCTTCCTTTTTTGGTTCCTGAGAATCATTATTAAAGGAATAAAACGATTCAATAATCACATAATGGATATCCTTACCTCTGCCTCTTTTCTTCTCAATCCATTTCGTCATGGGCAGAATGCGGAAAAAGAACTCCCTGTAAGTACCCTCGAAATATAGATCGGGATGAAGTACAAACCCGTTCTCGTCAAGGAAGGCATATTTGGAGGAGGTCAGCTCTTTGATCCGCATTTTTCTTTTGTAGTATTCCTCACTGGTAAATCCCACGCCGATAAAAAGAACTATGATCCCAATCCAGACTGCCAGTCCGGTCACCAGAGCATCACTGACGCTATTCCCGATCAGGGTAATCAGAAAGAATACTAATCCCACCAAAAATCCGCCAACGATCCCGTTTGACCAATAGTCTTTGATGGCTCCCTTTCTGATGACAGGAATCTGGTTCATTAAATCAAATTATTACTTAAACCCGTTTAATCTCAAATATTTATTATTTAACTTTGTGAACTGGAAGCAAGAAATATTGCCGTTTCCAGTTCACGAATGGAAAAGAACAATTTCATACTGGAGATATACAAAGATAAGCGGACAGTGTTCACATTGCCCGACATTGCCATGTTATTTCCCGTTGAAAATATTAAATACCTAAGCGACCGTGTAGGCTATTATGTCCAAACCAAAAAGCTCCTGAACCCCCGGAAAGGTATTTATACCAAGTCCGGGTACAATTCTCTGGAGCTCGCCAACATTTTGTACACCCCCTCCTACATTTCTCTGGAATACGTATTGCAACAAGCCGGTGTCCTTTTCCAGTATGATTCCCGGATAACGAGTGTCAGTTATCTTTCAAGAGAACTGAATGTTGATGGGACATCCTTCCTTTACAGAAGGATAAAAGAGGAGATCATCATGGATCGAACCGGAATATTACAGGTCAATGACACGGTCAATATGGCTACTCCAGAGCGAGCTTTCCTTGATTTGCTCTACCTGAATAAATCGCTTTATTTCGACAACCTTCAGCCGCTCAAACGGCAAATAATTAAGCAACTCCTTCCCATTTACAATTCGGCAGCATTATTGGATAGAACAGATAAACTACTGGGGAATGATCGATATCAACAAGCATAGATTTTCTTTATTCCAGATTCTCAAAAGCATCTACACAGACAAAGAACTGGCTGGAATAATGGGATTTAAGGGAGGCACAGCTTTGATGTTTTTTTACGGACTTCCGCGTTTTTCCGTAGACCTTGATTTCAATCTTTTGGATGTCAGCAAGGAAGAATCTGTATTTCAAAAAGTCAGAGAGATTATAATGAAATACGGGAAGATTCATGACGAAGCAAAGAAGTTCTTTGGAATTATCTGTGTCTTCGATTATGGCGCCAGAGAGAGAAAATTAAAAATTGAAATTTCAAACCGGAATTTTGGCGACCGCTATGAAGTAAAAAATTTGATGGGGGTGAATATGCAGGTTATGGTGGCTCCTGATATGTTTGCACACAAATTGTGTGCTTTGTTGGATCGGACAACCTTGGCCAACAGGGATATTTTCGATTGCTGGTTTTTCATGAACAAAAAAACGCCGGTAAACAGGCAAATTGTTGAGTTGCGAATGCAAATGTCTTTGAGCGAATATCTCCAGAAATGCATCGATGCGATTAGAGGGGAAAGTGATAAGTCGGTACTCAATGGTTTGGGAGAGATTCTCAATGAGGATATGAAAAAGTTCGTCCGTTCCAAATTGCGGACGGATACGATCACCCTATTGGAATTCTATAAGCAGTATCC
>CALMDO010000262.1 GCA_937862805.1 uncultured Bacteroidota bacterium | reverse complement strand
CCATCATAAGTAATAGTAATGTCCAACTGATTTGGCTCGGTCAGGTCATCTTTGACAAATTTGTTACATTTGTAACATAATCCACCAATATCAGGGTTTGCATTCCGGTTCACATTTTGCGACAGGGTGGCATATTTAAGGTTGTGGAAAGAATTGCGGTATATTTCGTTGCTGAGGGTTCCTGAGTTGTTCACGATCAACCCTATGGTTACCGGATTGGTTGACGTTTCATAAAACTCATTGCTTTCAACATGATAACCCGAACATTCATTCAAATACATCCCATACGACCATTGGTCGTGACTGGAATTCCTGAAGGTGTTGCTTAATACCTCGACATAGGAAACGCCGTTGAATCCGCTCAGGTATAACCCCGCGTAATTGTCATAGAAATTCACATCGGCGATATGGATGCTTCCCGCTGAAGCGCTGTTCATGGAATAGATGCCCCGGTAAAGCTTTTCAAAAGAACTATTCCGGGAATGTGAACATGGGCTGGTCGAATCAAGACAGGCGGCAACTACATTGAAACCGGCGTTTTCGCTGAAAATCCCGCTTCCACGGCCCGTATTCGTGATAACGATGGTCGGCGGAGGCAGCGTGTTTTTAAAGGTGCATCCTTCAAATACCACAGGGTTCACCCCGTTCAGTTTGACAAAGTAATCGGGGGTTGAACCATCGCGAAGCGTGTCGCTGGTTATGAAGTTGCACCGCTTTAAACGTGAAAAGTTGTAATATGAATAGGGATCATACCGGATGGCAACTCTGTTGTTTTCAAACGTCGCGCTATCGGCTGATACAATACCTCCTGCATAACCATGAATCCCCTCCTTCGATGCCAGGATACCGGTTTTGGCATTGTGTATAGACCCATTGTGGATAATGGAAACTTGCCCCTGGATCAATTTTCCGTTGGCTATATGGGCTGTTTGACTGTAACCCGGTAATCCCCACACTTCAATTCCCTTCCATAAACTGTCCCTGCACAGGGTAGTAATTGTGCCGCCGTCAATAACCAGTGTTCCCCCGGCCATCTTGGCCGGGCTGGGGCTTTGTTTAACAATGATCTTCCCTTCTGACGGCATATACAGGTTGCCTTTGATGGTTAATTTAGCCCCCGGCTGTATAATAAGGTCCGAATTCATTTGAACATCGTTCGTCCAGGTCATCTCTGACGAGACATAAAAAGGAGTGGTGGAATACTCACAGGGATCCGATAAGTCTGCATTATTGTATGAGTTCAGGCGATACTTTCCCCATAATATCTCATCGGTGCTTCCTTCACAATCCCAAACGTAAATTTTCGATCCGGCTGTGGCAATGATTTCATTCTTTCCGTCCTGATCAATATCGTCAATACAAGGGGTGGCAAAGAAATTTTCACCCGGGATCCTTAACGGCCATCCTAAAACCATTGATCCGTCAAGGTTATAAGCATGAATAGCGCTATTGTTTTCATTGGCATTTGATAGTACTATTATTTCACTTTCGTCATCCCCATCGACATCAGCAATCAGTGGGGCAATCAATTTACACAACAATCCGGGTACATTTATCGGGAAATGATTATTTAATGGGGTCCCATCCGGTTTCCAGGCATAAATCTTATTGTTTGCAGCAAGAAATATTTCAAAATGAAAATCATGATCGATATCAGCAACGGACGTTGCAGGCAATTCTGCCAATTCCTGAGATTGAATGCTCAGCCTATGATTTGGGTTGTTATAGTCCCACCCCGTAATGGTATTACCCAACTTGTCAAGTATGAATATGTTTGCTTTAAGATTATTAAGACTATCCTTGTTGCCGGAGACACAAATAAGTTCAGGGTAACCATCCCCATTTACATCGGCAGCCGTAACCGGACTGTCCATCCGGTCATAAACGCTTCCTGACATACCTGACTTATAAAAAAGCCCATTAGCTGCTTCACTGAAAAATGGATCCCCATTGTTTTTAAAGACATAGATACCTCCGTCAAAGCCATCACCATTCGAAAATCCAAAGACAAGCTCTTTATTTCCATCTCTGTCCAGATCAGTGGCAACCGGGATAACATTTCCACCTGCACTACCAATGTTTTTAGGCCACCCCGGATAATTTGAACCCTCGTGAGAATAAACATAAATTGGAGCCCCATAGTTTGCTTTTGTAATAATTTCAGGGACAAAATCACCGTCAAGATCGGAAACCACAGCCCCCATTGTTTGAAAGTTGCCCGATTCAGCGCTCCAGAGAGTGTCAGGAACATAATTGTTATCATGATCAAATGTGTGGTGAACGAAAAGTGTTCTTTTATCATCAATAATTTGGTTTCCTTTTGTGACATTGATAATTTCGGGTTTCCCATCCATATCAATGTTGGCAATGGCAGGTATAGACCGGGACCCGGCATTGTTATATTTGTAAAAGCCACTGACTGTGTTTGAATTGGAATCTATATCAAAAACCTCCTCTCCATTTTGAAAAAAGCCCAGCAGCGCACCCTTATTTCCTTCCAGATCGGATAAATTAACAAAGATTTCTTTATCGCCATTGTTATCAATATCATAAGTCATGGGGCTGCCTTCTGATTTGTGGCCAAGAAAATCGACATTTATTTCGGTAACAGGAAAACCGGTATGAAACGGTAAAGATGTCCAGGCTTTTAGGGGTGCAGTATACGGCCCCTCAACGCCATATATACTCACTGCACAAACTTTATAGTAGTAAGTTGACAATTCAGGAAGGCTATCATCTGTGTATCCTGAAAAATTTTCAATGGGTAACGGGTTTTGTTTAATATATGGACCTGTCAAGGAATCTGAACGATAAATATTATAACCTTTTAGAAAGGAATGCACTATGGAACCTCAGGTGCTCCAATTACTCCAAGCGTTGTTATATAAGATTTAGTCGGTAAGGGATAGGATAATTTAATTCTTGAGAAACCACGGTCTTCAAAAATGGTCAGATTGTTTTCAGCAGTCTGCAGCGTCCCGATAACTTGTCCTTTTAGCTGACCCAACGTCAGAATGATAAGGAAAACAAATGCAAATTGTTTCATATATTTGGTCTTTGGGTTCTGTCGGTTTAACTTTATGTTCTTGTTAAATAAAGCAGCTACAGCAGCACCTATCAAGGAACGATTTTTCAAAAGATACCTGATTTTGTTTTAAAATTACTAAAGTTTTTTAATGGCGCAACATCGAAACAATAATTTTTAAAATTTACATTACATGAATGAGGTGGTTCATCGATTCTCTGCAATAAGAGAACATCCTCCTCCATGGTCCGGAAGAGTTAAGGAAGCAGAAAAAAAATCAGAGGGAAAGGTTCAATGATCAAACCGGTTTTGAGACCAATGACAAACCAGAATCCGTGCCTTCGTTTCCCTTCAGGTATTTCATCATCCTGAACATTGCTTTGCCCCGGTGACTGATTCCGTTCTTAAGGTAAGCGGGCATCTCGGCGAAGGTTTGATGGTAACCCGCCGGGACAAATATAGGATCATACCCAAATCCTTGTGCTCCTTTCCTTTCCCTGAGAATGGTACCCTCAATCCGGCCTTCGAAAAGATGTTCTTCACCGGCAAGCAGGAGACACACCACGCAACGAAACCGGGCATTCCGGTTTTCAACACCCGATAACTCCTTCAGCAGCTTTGCGACATTGTCGTCAAAAGAACATCCCTCCCCGGCATACCGTGCGGAATAAACGCCCGGACGGCCATCCAAAGCATCCACCTCCAAACCGGTATCATCGGCAAAACAATCCATACCGGTCTTTTGATGGATGAACCTTGCTTTCTGAACGGCGTTGCCGGCCAGGGTATCGCTGGTTTCAGGAATATCGGCACAGAGGTTGATGTCTTTCAGGCTGAAGACGCGGAAAGCATCGCCCAAAATTTCCTGTACTTCCCAGATTTTATGAATGTTATTGGTTGCAAACAATAGATCCATGATCGATGGTGTTGATAAAGAGTGCGTCATTAGACACCGGATTTCATAGAGATGCTTTCCCTGTGGCCTCCCGGATCAACCGGCTGATCAGTTCAGTGTAACTCCATCCCAGGGCACGGGCCATTTTAGGAACAATGCTCGCTGCTGTAAGTCCCGGAACCGTATTGACTTCCAGAAAAAAGAATTTTTCCCCGTCAAAGATATAGTCAAACCTTACAACACCCTTACAGTTTAATTTGTCGAATAACAGCACGGAAATTTCACGGCATTGCCGCGATACCTCCTCCGGTATGTCAGCCGGAACCACCTCTTCCGACATCCCTTTGCGGTATTTGGCTTCATAATCGAAATAGTCGTTTTTCGGGATGATTTCGGTCACGGGAAAAGCGACCGTCTTGTTACCGGTCCGGATTACTCCGCAGGTCAGTTCACGACCGCTCACAAATTCCTCAGCCAATACTTCATCATCCTCGTGAAATGCAGCTTCCAGGGCATCTGCCAGCCCTTCTTCGCGGTTCACTTTCGACATGCCCACGCTCGATCCTCCATTGTTGGGCTTGATGAAGACCGGAAAGCGCAGTTGTCCGGCAATCGCTTTGGCGGCATTCATTTCCCCGTTTTTAAAATGGAGCGACCGTGCTGTAGGAATGCCATAGGAGGCCACGATTTGTTTGCAAAAATGTTTGTTGAAGGTGAGGGCCGATGTGGTCAGATCACAGGAGGTCGAAGGGATCCCAAGCAGGTCGAAATAACCCTGGAGTTTCCCGTTTTCGCCGGGAGTGCCGTGAATGGCATTGAAAACCACATCGAAACGGATCTTTCTGCGACCGATGGTGATCGAAAAATCATTCAGGTCAACCGGGAAATTCTTTGCTCCTGCCCGGTAATTCCATTTCCTGCCTTTGACAAGGATTAGAAACGGATTGTACAGTTCACGGTCGATGTGCAACTCGACCTGTTTTCCACTTTTCACCGAGATGGGGTACTCTCCCGAATCTCCACCGGCAACAATAGCCACATTCAGCATAGTCTCAGGATTGATGGGCACAAAATTAATTTTTTTTCAGTATGTTTGTCGCTTGGTTAGCAAGATACAATAAAGATCGCCTTTTCAGGTTATTTTAATAAACAAATCATGGATTTTTTCAGCTTCATTTTTTCGAAAAAATTCCTTAAACACCTTCTCATCGCGTTGGGGATCACCATCGTGCTGGTACTGATCACGCTGCAATCGCTTTCCTGGTACACCAAACATAACGAGTACATCATTGTACCCGATTTCCGCGGTATTTATGTACAGGATGTCACGGGTAATCCCGACAACCGGAATTATCAGTTTTCGGTGGTGGATTCAATTTTTGATCCGGGAAAACCAAAAGGGACCATCCTTTCACAGGATCCTTACCCGGGTTCAAAAGTCAAAAAGAACCGTACCATCTATCTTTCGATCACCTCTTTTGTTCCGGAAAAGACCCCGATGCCCGACCTGAGGGATCTGACGCTCCGTCAGGCGCAGTCGATGCTGGAATCAGCAGGCCTCCGGCTGGGAAAACTCAGGTATATCCGGTCATTTGATGAGGATGCAGTACAGAACCAGTTGTTTGAAGGCAGGTCGATCAAAACGGGAACCCTGATCGACAAGGGATCTGTCATCGACCTGACGGTCGGGATGGGAGCCAAAGCGGCTGAAATGAAACAGGGAGACTCCCTGGACCATGAAATACCTGAAGAAGAACGCTAAAACCGGTTGATTGTAGCACACCAAAAATCATCACAAAAAACGCTTATGCGCCCTTATACTATCTTCCTGCTCCTGTTGTTTTCCGTGACCACCCTGACTGCACAGGAGGTGCTGACGGGTTTGCAGATCAATCCCGTGGTGAAGCAAAAATTCATTGCAAACGACCGGTTGAAAAGCGTTAAGGAGATGACTGACACCCTTCCTATCCAATTGCCTTTTTTCGATGATTTCTCTTCCAACGGGATCTACCCTTCACCGCTTCGCTGGAGCGACCGGTACGCCTTTGAAAACAACGATTTCCCTTATTTCCCGCCCAACCTGGGCGCCATCACACTCGATGCGATCAACGATTCGGGAATGCTTTACAGCCATGCGGTTCCCGGCCCTGCAGCCTTTGTTGCCGATTACCTGACATCCCGTTACATCCGGCTCGATACCCTCTTTACCCCGGCACCCCGGCCGCTGGGTCCCTCCGATTCGGTTTACCTGAGTTTTTATTACCAACCCCAGGGAAGAGGTCGCCCTCCGCAAACCTCCGATTCGCTGATCCTTGAGTTCTTCCGGCCGGCTCACGACAGCATCTCCCCCACCGATACCATTCCCCTGCCCGACCAATGGAACAGGGTCTGGTTTGCCAAGGGGATGGCGCTCGATACCTTTTATTTCCAGGGAAACCAGTATTTCCGGCAAGTGATGATTCCCCTGCGCGACCCAAGCTATTTCACCGACCGGTTCCGCTTCCGTTTCTTTAACTATGTCAGCCTTGCAAGCAGTTCGGAACCCAGCTGGCAAAGCAATACCGATCAATGGAACATCGATAATGTTTACCTCAACTGCGACCGGAACCTCAACGATACCATTCACCCGGAAATCCGTTTTATCGAACGCCCCCCTGCCATGCTGAAAAAATACCAGGAGATGCCCTATCTCCAGTATTGCGATGATCCTACCAATGAAGTCAGCGACTCCATCAACATTCTGATCAGCAACAGGGATCTGCTCAGTCATGTGAGTAACTACCGCTATTATGTCACCGCCCCGGGAGGAACCTCTTCAAAATCCTACAATGGCGGCAACTATGCCATCCCCACTTTTTATTACAACGGGTATGTGAACTACCAGCCTTTCGCGCATCCTCCGGTTCCTTTCATCTTTCCCATCGGGTTGGAAGATACCGCATCTTTCCTGATGACTCACATAGTAAGGGATACCGCCACGGGATCAGTACTGGGCGACACGATGCAAGCATGGCAACGGTTCAGGAACTACTACGCCTATGATGACGGCACACCGGAAGCGGGTTACGGCCTTACACCGGCAGGATCGAAACTGGCCTACCGGTTCCGCCTCAACCGCTCACCGGATACCCTGCGTGCCATCCACGTCTATTTCAACCAAACACTGACTCATGCCAACCAACAATGGTTCTACCTGTGTGTCTGGAATGATAACGCCGGAATTCCGGGAGATACCATTTACTCTGACCTTGTACTCACCTCTTTTGCCGATTCACTCAACCAATTTGTCACCTATCATCTATATCCCCCGGTTAGGATCACGGGAACCTTCTACATTGGCTGGATCCAAACCACCAACGATAACCTGAATGTTGGTTTCGATACGTACAACAACAGTCAGGACGAGATTTTTTACAACACCATGGGACAGTGGAACAACTCTTTCTTCTCCGGATCGTTGATGATGCGCCCGGTAGTAGGCAAAGCCATCCCCTTGGGTACCGGTGAAATACCACACGATCGCCTTTCCTTTGTCCTCTCTCCCAACCCGGTTTCTTCAGGAAGGATGACGATCAGACTGGAAGATGGTAATCGCTGCAACCTCAGGAAGGACCTCCTTTCCCTCACGGTTTACAACCTTACCGGCCAAGCCGTCATCCGGTCTGCCTTCACCCCGTCTGTGGATGTTTCCGCTCTTCCCGGTGGTATCTACCTGGTCGTTCTCTCCGACAGAGAGGGAACCCTTACCGGAACAGCCAAACTGGTTATCACCCCTTAGCAGTCAACACGGGCCTTATGATTGAACCTGAAGGGATCAGCGAAGAATCCGGCGAATTGTACGAGCACTTCCGGTTCATAGCCGACAAAGGACAATCGCCTTTGCGGATCGACAAATACGTGATGGCGAAAATCGGGAACGCCTCCCGCAACAGAATTCAAAATGCCGCCCGTGCCGGGAATATCCTGGTCAACGGTACCGTTGTAAAACCCAGCTACAAAGTTCGTCCCTGCGACTTGATAACCATTGTCCTGGCTTACCCACCGCGCGATACCGAGATTTATCCCGAGAATATTCCGATCAACATTGTCTTCGAAGATGACGACATCATAGTCGTCAACAAAGTGCCCGGTATGGTGGTCCATCCCGGGCACGGCAATTTCACAGGCACGCTGCAACATGCCCTGCTTTACCACTTGCAGCAGGAACCGCACGGAGAGGAAGCTCCCAAGCCGTTCCTGGTCCACCGGATCGATAAAGATACCAGCGGTATCCTGCTGGTTGCAAAGAATGAACTGGCCCAGTCAAAGCTGGCCAAACAGTTTTTCGACCATACCATCGACCGGAAATATGTTGCCCTTGTTTGGGGCAACCTCGCGGAAGAGCAGGGAACCATCACCGGTAACGTGGGCCGCGATCCACGCAACCGGCTGATCCATACTGTGTACGATGACGATGAAAAAGGCCGGCACGCGGTCACACACTACCGGGTTTTGGAAAGGTTCGGCTACGTGACACTGGTCGAATGCCGGCTTGAAACAGGAAGGACCCACCAGATCCGCGTTCATTTCCGCCATATCGGACACCCTCTGTTCAACGATGAACTCTATGGGGGATCAGAAATCCTGAAAGGAACTACCTTCACGAAATACCGGCAATTCGTGCAAAACTGCTTCAAACTGATACCCCGCCAGGCACTCCACGCCCAATCGCTGGGATTTCGCCATCCTTCCACCGGCGCCTATCTTCAATTCGATTCAGAATACCCTGACGATTTTCAAAGTGTTATAGCAAAATGGAGGAACTATTCCCTTCATCAAAATCCTGAAGCGCCCTAATCTGCTCCATCATGCAAACCATCCTCCGTTTCCTGGCATCACTCTGGTTCTGGGTCGAACTCTTCACCATCTCCGCTTTGCTTTTCCCCCTCTCCTTCGTGATCTTCCTTTTGACCTTCCTCTTTGATAAACGCCTCCTGATCCTGCATCAATACGCCTGCCTTTGGTCATACATCGTATTATCTATCAATCCATTATGGAAAATTAAGATCATCGGCCGCGAAAAAATAGATCCGCGGCAAGTCTATGTCATGGTTTCCAATCACCAATCGGGCGCCGACATCATTGTCCTTTTCCTCCTGAAAACACACTTCAAGTGGGTGGCTAAAAAATCATTGTTTGCTTTCCCCTTCATCGGGTGGAACATGTGGCTGAACCGCTACATTTCGGTGGAAAGAGGAAAAGCGAGCAGCATGAAACAGATGATGACCGACGCATCCCGTACGTTGCACCAGGGGAATTCAGTGATGATCTTTCCGGAAGGAACCCGTTCGAAGGACGGTCGTTTACAGTCCTTTAAATCAGGTGCTTTTCACCTGGCCCTTAAAAACGAGGTTCCCATCCTTCCCATTGTCATCTCGGGTACCTCCAAAGCGATTCGGAAAGGAGGTTTTCTGATCAATAATAACCAAGATATTCGGGCGACAGTACATGATCCGGTTCCTTATAATGCATTTAAAGACCTGGATATCAAGTCAATAACCGAAAAGATTCATGCTATCATTTCACAATCACAGGATCATGAACTATGATCCGAGCGGGTTGTACCATGCATCTCGTTCCACCGGGATCCTGTTGGCGGAAGTGATCAAATCCTGCATTTCGGAAACGGTCATGACCGGGTTCTGGTCTTCAGCGCCTGCCAGGGAATAGATCCTGGTTGAATCATTGATGGTGCCGTCGAGGTCATCCACCCCGAAAGAGAGGGAGATACCTGCCAGTTGCTTGCCTATTGCGGGCCAATAGGCCTTGATATGGGGGAAATTATCCAGGTAGATCCGGGAGATGGCATAGAGTTTCATGTCGTCCACCGGGCTGGTTTCCTGAAGATCCGAAAGTTTGTTGTTGCTATTGCGGAATTTCAGAGGGATGAAGGCGTTAAAGCCCAAGGTACGATCCTGAAGCGTTCTGAGCCGGTCGAGGTGGTCGATCCGGTGGGCCGGGGTCTCCAGGTGTCCGTAGAGCATGGTGGCATTGGAGGAGATGCCAGCCCGGTGAGCTGTTTCATGGATCTCCAGCCAGGCGGTGGAGGTAGTTTTCATCCCGCAGATCACCTTGCGTAAGGTTTCATCGAATATCTCTGCTCCTCCTCCGGGGATGGAATCCAATCCGCAGGATTTGAGGTAGGTGATTCCTTCGGAATAACTGAGTCCTGCTTTGCGGATCATCTGATCGAGTTCCACGGCAGAATAGGCTTTGACAGCAAGGGTGGGCCGGAGGACTTTGATTTTTTTCAGCAGGTCGCCATAATAGTAGAGGTCGCGATCGGGATGAACCGCTCCCGTGATGTGCAGTTCACGGATCGAATCATCCAAAGTTCCGACAGTAGTCAATATCTCTTCGATAGACAATTCCCACCGTTCGGGGCTGAAATGGTGGGAGAAGGAACAGAAAAGGCACTTGTTGATGCAAATATTGGTCGGTTCGATGTGATGGTTCCGGATGAAATAGGCCTTGTTGCCGTTCTTGCGAATTCTGATGGTGTCGGCCAGCATTCCCAGCAAACCGGTTGGTCCCTGCTGATAGAGTTGTAACCCCTCCTCCGGTGACAGTCGCCCACCAGCCATGATTTTCAGGGACAATGCCTTGATTGTCATTGAGATATCCATCTCCCGGATCAGGGCCTCGCGGGCAAGGTCGGGGGATTGGTTCATAATTTGATGATCTTTCGCATCACACGGCTGCTGATATCCCCGGTCGTAAGGAAATAAATGCCCGGCGCCCATCCTGAAAGGTCTAATTGTTTTTCCGCTTCATGGGCCGGATTCCATCGGACGGTCAGCCGGAGTTTTCCCCAGAGGTCGGCAATATGGATCTCTGTCACGCCCTGGTTCATTGCTGCAGGGGCTTTGACTGTAAGCAGGGAGGTAACGGGATTAGGATAGATAACGAAATCTGCCGTGTAGGGGTGTGATCCGGTTCCGAGTGCCCAGCCGTTCACCTCTTTGACATCGGATTGGATAGGGTCGAGCCAGTATTTCAGGACACTGGAGGAGTCGGTCCCGTTGCGGTCCCAATGATAGGAAAACATGCCGTAGTAGTCTGACAGGTCCACGTGTAACGAATCGCATCTCGAATCGCCGCCGGTAAGGGTTCCGACCAGCAGTCCGTTGTCATCGTAAAGCGGTGATCCCGAGGAACCTCCTTCCGTAACGCCCTGTCCGTTGGCTGTTTTAGACCATTTGACCTTCCAATGGGTGTATTGGTAAGGGTAGTTCCAGGTGGAACGGATCAGCGGGGTGGTGTAGGTTGAGATCTTTTTGATGTCGCCCTGGGGATGGTGGATGGAACTCCCGGAAGGGCTTGGAATGGTATCACGGCTCCAGCCGTTGAAATAGACATTGAAGGTATCGGGGATCGGATTGAGCATACGCACCAGGTAGAAATCGGATCCGGTATTGCCGCCACCTCCTCCATGGGCGATCAGCCGGACTCCGGTCATGGCCCTGTAAGAGGGTTCAAGGGCGGGGTTGGGACAGGCAGTTCCCTGGTAATTGAAATAGACCACCCATTGGCTCAGGTCCTGGGTTGTCGATAGTCTTCCGCAATGATCGGCCGTGAGAAGATAGGGCGTTCCGTCATTGCGGGTGTTATTGACCAGTGAACCGGTACACCACACGGAAGCGGTGCCACGTTTGACTTCGACCCTGGCGACGCTCCGGCTTTGGTTTTGCCAGTCATTGCCTTCTGAACATTTCACGTTCACCTCGCATGGACCGGAGGCGCCGAATCCTGTTCTTTCTCCCCCTTCCGGGCTTTCGACTCCGCGGTAAGCATAAGCAACTTCCGACAAGTGAAGTTCCGGCACAGGAGAACCGGCCGGGGCATTGTATTCGAGGGTGACTTGATCCCCTGCCACCAAAGCAGTCGCAAAGGTGTTGGTCTCCTGGTTATTCAATTCCGTGAAAGCGCCCAACAGCCGGGAGCGGTCGGGGGAATAGACGAAAAACCGTCCATCGGCTGGCAAATGAAAGCGGTCGAAATACAAAGTGATCGCCAGGGCACCGGGAGCGTGAATCGTGATCCTCCACAGATCTGATCCATTCCCGGCCGTTGTCCAGAACCCATCGCGGCGGATGTCGATGGATGCCGGAAGGTTGATGGCAAAGCGGTAGGGTAACGGGTTCTGTTCATCTTCAGAACGAACCGCAGATAGATCGGGCGGGGTCAGCCTTACGATTGACCGGTCATCAGGCG
>CALMDO010000261.1 GCA_937862805.1 uncultured Bacteroidota bacterium | reverse complement strand
ATTTTGTCGTAAAGAATTGTTTTATAGGATTTTATGTGGTCTCTGCAAGGATTGAAATCACCCGTGTCAAGGAGAGGGAACAGCTCATACTGAAAAGTCAGACAGTTCAGGGTAAGCCGGAAATCGACCGAAGGACTTTCTATTTTTTTCAATTGTTCCACAAAATAACCCATTCCCTGGTAATTATGGATTCCGCGAAGGCTTACGAGTACTCCTTCGAGCATGTTCAGGTAATAGACCGGCGGGGTACTCCAGAGGTGTTTGTTGGCCTCAAAGAGGGTATTGAGCTCATGGTAGGAGTGAAAGGCCGATTTGTAGTCCCCCGCGGTGATAAGATAGTTGGATTGAAAGAGCTGGTGGAGTTTACGGATTTCGAAATTTTCAAGATTTTGGGAAGCAACGATACTCAGTTCACTGAATACCAAATCGTTCAACTCATTTTTCTGTTTCGGTGAACGGGGATATCCCTTATAGATGATCCGGTGTTTGAGGATCTCAAAAAGAGAGGATTGTTCGTTGATTTTCCGCAGGTATTTGAGGGATTCATTGATTTTAAACTGTTTTCTCAGCAGTTTTTTTTCACTGGTTTTGGGGAAGTTGAGGGCTAAAAGGTATTCCATTTCGAGGCGGGAGCTCAGCAGGAGTGCGTAATAGTTTTCAAATTTTTCGGCTTTGTCCATCACTTCATCCAGCAGTGCGAAACATTCGTCGAAAAGCGATTTCTCATACAGTACCCGTGCCTGGAGGATCCGTGAGAAGAGGGAGTAAAAGCTATCCTGGTCCTTGCGTAGCCGGAGAAGTGTTTCGAGCAGCAGTTCAAAGAGATAGCGGGCCGAGGTTTCGAGTGAGCTGCCGGGTTTTTGGGACCGGTAGCGCTTTTTCAGGTCGGCTAACGGCAGGTCGTCGTTTTTTTCGATGAGATCAAAGAGCGCCAGGTAGTTGGGATCGGAGCGGGTTCGGCAGGTTCGTCCCCTGAAAGCTTTTTTCTCAGCCAGGGTCATTGAATGAATGAGAAGGTGAAGGGATTGGATCTGTGACATAACACCGGAAAGCAACAATAAAAATGGTTCTGCTAAATAGAATTGTAAATTTTAATCAATTTCTTAACAAATAATTTTTTTTATTTTATTTATTAACAATTATTTAGAATATTTTCAGTTTATAGTTTTTCCTTTTTGAATTACAAATTTACGATGTTTTTTGATCAGTTTCCGGTTTTTTTGTAAATATCTTTGTACTCTCATAAAACTGAAATTCAATGCACTCAAAGAAAATCGTGGTGGTAGGCAGTTGTAACACGGATATGGTGATAAAAGCCGACAGACTTCCGGTACCCGGGGAGACGATCCTTGGGGGTACCTTCTTCATGAATCCCGGGGGCAAAGGAGCCAACCAGGCTGTTGCTGCAGCCAGGATGGGCGGGAGCGTTACGCTCATTTCCAAAACAGGGAACGATGTTTTCGGAAAACAATCGGTAATGCTGTACAATGCAGAAAACATCAAGACCGACTATGTCTTTTCCGATCCAAAGCATCCCTCCGGCGTGGCCATGATCACGGTGGATTCAAACGGTGAAAACTGTATCGTGGTTGCCTCTGGCGCCAATGCCTCTCTGAGCCCGGCCGACATCGACAAAGCCCGCAAAGAGATCGAGAGCAGCGACCTGGTGCTGATGCAGTTGGAGATTCCTGTCGAAACGGTGGAGTACGTTGCCGAAATGGCACACCGCAAAGGTATCCCGGTCATCCTCAATCCGGCTCCCGCCAGGACCCTCCCGGAAACCCTGCTGAAAAACCTCTATATCATCATCCCCAACAAATCGGAAGCAGAAATCCTTTCAGGAATCAAAGTAACCGATCAGGAATCAGCCCGGAAAGCAGCAGCTATCATCAGTGCCAAAGGGGTGGACATTGTCGTGATCACCCTGGGATCACAGGGCGCTTTGATCAAAGAAAAAGAGGAATACCACTTTGTGGAAGCATTCAAGGTCGATACCATCGACACGACAGCCGCCGGGGATACCTTTTGCGGATCTGTGTGTGTCGGACTTTCGGAAGGGAAATCCATTTCCGAAGCGGTCGAAATGGCCGCCCGTGCCGCAGCGCTAACCGTAACGCGGATGGGAGCCCAGGGATCCATTCCCTACCGTCCCGAACTGGCATCATTGGATAAAAATTCTCAAAAAAAATCTACGAAATGAAACCTTACCGGCTTATAATCACCGCTTTATTTTTATTGCTGACCGTGGGAACCCTCTTCGCCCAGGAAGCCACCCTGAAAATAACAGGAAAGGTTACAGATGCAACCGACAACCAGGGCATCCCGGGGGTTAACGTCTTTCTCAAAGGAACCCAGACCGGCGGCACCACCGACGTTAACGGAAATTATACCATCAACGCCACCAAAGGAGCCATCCTGGTCTTTCAAATGATGGGTTACGAAACACAGGAGTTCGCAGTGGGAAACCAGTTGGTACTGAACGTGGTCCTGAAAGTGGCGGTCACCTCCCTCGATGAGGTGGTAGTCATCGGTTATGGCACCACGACCAAAAAGGAGATCACCGGCTCCATTGCCACAGTGAAAGAAGACGATTTCAACAGGGGTTCTTACAACAATCCCATCGGGTTGTTGCAAGGAAAAGTGGCCGGTCTGGCCATCGTGAAACCAGACAATGCCGATCCCAATGCCAGTTATGATATCATTCTCCGCGGAACCAACACCCTGACTTCAGGACAGGGCCCCCTCATCATCGTGGACGGGGTTTCCGGCGTTGATCTCAAAAACATCAGTCCGGAAGAGGTGGAATCAATCGATGTGCTGAAAGATGGCTCTGCCGCCGCCATTTACGGCACAAGAGGCTCCAACGGAGTCATCATCATCAGTACCAAAAGGGCCAAAGCCGGTTTTACCAAAATAGAGTATTCGGGACAAATCTCCGCACAGGTAGCCCCGCGCGGAGTTAGAAACCTCACTGCCGACGAGTTCGAATACGCCATCCGCCAATATGCTCCCGATAAACTGGTGAACCTTTATGGAGATAAAGTCGATTGGTTCAAAGAAGTGACCACGGCACTGCCCTTCAGCCAGCAACATAACCTGGCCGTTTCGGGTGGATCGGAGAACTTTTCGCACCGTACAACACTTTTTGTCGATTTGGCCCAGGGACTGCTGCAAAACAATACTTCCAACAAATTTCTTGTCAAGACGAACATCAACCAAAAAGCTTTCGGTAATTTTCTTACCCTCGATTACAACCTGAGTTATGGCTTGCGCAATGCCTCGCCAGCCAACTATGATATTTTCTACCAGGCGTTTATCCGTAATCCGACCAGCCCTGTTTACGACCCGTCGAACAGCTACACGGGGGGCTATACCTACCTTGAAGGCGTCGATTATTACAACCCGGTGGCCATGCTCAACGAGCGAATTCATAAGGTGAAAACCAATGATTTTTCTGGAAACGTAAGGGCAACACTCCGGTTTACCAAAGCCCTCAACTGGTCGAACCTTTTCTCTTACGACCTCTCCGACTGGGAAGAGACCTCCTATCGGACCAAGTATTATCCCAGCCGACTGGGGCGTAACGGGGAAGCTGAAATCGACAACGGACGACAGGGCAACCTTCAGTTCGAGAGCACCCTGAACTATTCCACTACCTTTGGAAAAAGCAGTCTGCAGGCTTTGGCCGGATATACTTTCCAGCAAATCGATTACAACGACTCATACCTGATCAATTCAGGATTTGATTCTGACTATTACACGGTAGATAACATCGGCGCCGGCTCTGCCCTGGCCGACGGAACAGCGGAGATGGGATCGTACCGGAGCCGCAGCCGTCTGATCTCCTTCTTCGGGCGCGTGATGTACAATTTCGACGACCGTTACCTGGTCTCGGTTTCCCTGCGTCGTGAGGGATCTTCCAGGTTTGGCGCCAACCACAAATGGGGATGGTTCCCGGCTGCCAGTCTGGGCTGGCGGATCAACCGCGAAACCTTTATGAAAAATGTAAAATGGGTCAACGACCTGAAATTGCGTGCAGGGTTTGGCGTTACCGGTAACCAGGATTTTGCCAATTACAAATCACTGACCCTGATGGGAAGAGCGGGTAAATTCTATTACAACGGAGAATGGATCAACACTTATCAGCCGGTCTCCAATCCCAATCCCGATCTTCAGTGGGAAAAGAAACAGGAGTTGAACGGCGGGATTGATTTTGGTTTCCTCGACAACCGGCTCAGTGGCGCCATCGATTATTACTACCGCTGGAGTACCGACCTGCTCTATACCTATACTGTATCGGTACCCCCCTACCTTACCGACCAGCTTTATACCAACGTCGGAACCGTCAGCAACCAGGGGGTGGAACTCACCCTGAATGCTGTTCCGGTCAAAGGAAAAAAATTCGTCTGGAACACCACCCTGACCTTCAGCAAAAACATCAACAAGCTGGTCAAGTTCTCCAATGAGGAGTT
>CALMDO010000260.1 GCA_937862805.1 uncultured Bacteroidota bacterium | reverse complement strand
ATTCCCGTCCATACCAGCATCTCTCCGAAATAGTTGGGATGACGGGAAAGGGCCCACAGTCCCGTTGTAAGAATCTTGCCACGGTTAGCAGGATCTGCGGTGAAACGGGTCAGTTGATAATCTCCTCCGGCTTCGAAAAAGAACCCGATACCGAATACAAGGAGGCCCAAAGAATCCCAGATTCCCAAGGGACTTCCGGAGTTGAAATTGATGTACCACACCGGGGTTGAGATGATGAGCATAAAGAATCCCTGGAGCAGAAAAACCTGAAGATAACTTCTGATGGGGAACCATTTCCATGTCTGACGCCAGTGTTTATACCGGAAATCTTCTCCTTTTCCCATTTTACGGGTCATGATGTGGTGTGACAGCCGCATTCCCCAGAGTAAGACCAGGGTGGTGACGATCATCTTGCGAAGATCCATTTCGCCCGATTGAACAGCTGCATAGAGCGCAATGACAATGAATCCGATTCCCCAAAAGGTGTCGGCAATGCTGTTGTCTTTTTTAATGAGGGCGACCACAAAAAGGAGGGTCATAAAAAGAAAAATCAGCAGCGCGATTTCCAGGATCATGGTTTCCGATTTTATTCCAGGAGCAAGGCCACACAGGCAACACCCGGTCCTACGTTGGCGACCAGGACAGGTGATGCATGGTCGTTATACAAAGGTTTCCTACCGGTAATTCTCTCCATCTCAGTGGCATAGAAAGCGGCAGCTTCCGGATTATTCGCATGGGTGATGGCATAACCCCATACCGGGTTTTTTCTGACGATCCCTTCCAGGTCTTTAATAATCTTTTTCCGACTGGTTTTTTCCGAAAACGATTTTTGCCTTATGATGGCTTTTCCATCCCGGTCGAGAGCGATCACCGGATTGATATCAAGCGCTTTGGCCACAAAACTTTTGAAAGGGCTGACCCGGCCGCTGCGGACGATGTACCGGAGGGTCGGAACGCTGACCCGGATCATGGATTTGGAGAGCCATTCATCCATCCGGGAAAGGATCTCCTCATGGGTAGCTCCTTTTTCGATGGCCTCGGCAATTCTCAGCAGGATCAGTCCCAGTCCGCCTGTGATGTTCCTGGAGTTGATCACGTCGATTTTTTTGCCTGTTCTTTCTCTGACATCCTGTGCCCCTTTGTCGCTGCTGGAAAAGGTGCCGCTCATCCCATGGGTTATATGGAGCCCGATGATCGATTCATAATGGGTGGCGAGGAACTCGTATTTGTTCTGGAACTCTTTGGAGGCCGGTTGCGCTGTGGTAGGGCGTTCTTCGGTGCGGGCCATCATGGAATAAAACTGAGGCGGGTTAATGGTCAGCCGGTCCAGAAAATAGGTTTCCCCGAAATGAAGGGTAAGGGGCACCACATGAATTTGGTAATGGTCGATCAGTTCTTTGGGAAGATCACAGGTAGAATCGGTAAGCAGGGCAACATCAGATTTCCGGTTAAACTGAATTTCATTTTGCATTACCATATCATCGACCTTTTGGTAGGTAATGTGCCCGAATTGCTGGAGTTGTGAAAAGACTTCAGCCGGGAAGTCGGTATGTATATGTACTCTGATCTTTTGGGGCGTTCCGGCAACCACGAGGGAATCACCGCAATGCTGTATGAAGGTCCGGATCTTGTGTTTATCCATTTCGTTCCCGTTGATCAGGGCTTCTGTACAAAACCTGAAGGTGATCTCTTCGTGTGGCATTTCCACTTTCTCTTCTTCGGCTCCGGCCAGGGCGCTGCTGTGGATGATCGATTTGGCTTCGCCCAAGGTGAAAAAATCCTTGATCCCTTCCAACCAGAAAACGAATCCTTTGGCACCGGCATCCACGACATGTGATCTGGCCAGGACTTCGAGCCGCCGGGTAGTTGCGGCCAGCGATTCCAATGCTTTTTTATAAGCTTCTACAAGCAGGAGGATGAAATCATCGAAGCGGTCTTTGAGCTGGTAGATGTAATCTGCCCAGTCTTTGATCACGGTCAGGATGGTACCCTCTATCGGGTTGGCTATGGCGTCATAAGCATAGGCGACCGCTTTTTTCATGCTTGTGGCAAATGATTCCACATCGAGGGTCCGATCCGATTGGATCTCGTTGCTGAAACCATAAAGAAATTGTGCAAAAATGATGCCTGAATTACCCCGTGCCCCGATAAGGGCTGCATCGGCGAGGGCCACAGCCGTTTGTTTCAGGTTGTCGGTCGGAATGATGGCGTCCATGATAGAACGCATCGTTGATGCGAGGTTTGTTCCGGTATCGGCATCAGCTACCGGGAAAACATTGATTTTATTGAGTAATTTCTGTTGTTCAAAAATACGCTGGGCACCGGCAATAAACGAATGATAAAGCTGCTTTCCATCCAGCTCTTTGATCGAATTATTCTTCTCTGTCAAGCTGCACAGTTTTAAAAAACATGCAAAGGTACATTTTTTTTAGAAACCCTCTTAACTTCAAATTTAATACAGAATTCGGTCAAATCTTTGCGTATAACTTTAATTTTACTCGAGATTTCCTTCACGGATTTTTATTATTTTTGTAATCGCTAATCGCGTTATAACTCAAATTCGCATTCACTATGAAGAAAACCCTTTTATCACTGATTGTACTGGTCATTTTTGCTTACACTGCAAAAGCGCAGAATGCAGTCACTCAGCCGGCAGTCAATCCCAATGCACCGGAGATCTCCTTTGAAAAAACCGTTCATGACTACGGTACGATCTATCAGTCTGGCGATGGGACCTGTGAATTCAAATTTACCAATACCGGGAAAGAGCCTCTGATCCTTTCCAAACCGCAGTCTTCCTGTGGATGTACCGTCCCGACCTGGCCTCAGGAACCCATTCTCCCTGGTAAAAGTGATGTGATCAAGGTAACTTACAACACTCACAACATTGGTCCAATCAACAAAACCGTCACCGTTACTTCCAATGCCAAAACGAACCGGGTTGTGCTGCAAATCAAGGGGAGCGTCGTAGCCAAACCGACTACAACAGAGCCGGTAAATAGCAGTGCTCCGGGAGCTTCCCCCCAAAGCAAATAACTTTCACCAGCAAAAAATTATAAAAGCCAGCCCAAAGCTGGCTTTCACTTATTGTAAAAAACCCATCGTATGCCAACTGTATCCCAACGCGGGCAAAATTGCCCCCCCTCCCCCATCCGGAAATTGGTCCCTTTCTCTGATGAAGCAAAAAAAAGGGGAATCAAAGTGTATCATCTCAATATCGGGCAACCCGACATTGAAACACCACCCAACGTGATGGAAAAAATACGCAGTACAGAACTTAAAGTTGTGGAGTACAGCCATTCAGCAGGGAACCTCTCCTACCGGAAAAAACTGGTCGAATACTACAACCGGGTGGGCGTTTCCGTTACCCCCGACGAAATGATCGTTACAACGGGAGGTTCGGAAGGAATCCTCTTTGCCATGATGAGTTGCCTGAACCCGGGCGATGAGATCATCATCCCTGAACCTTTCTATGCCAATTACAATGGTTTTGCTGTCTCCGCCGGTGTGGTGGTCAAACCGATCGAATCCTTTATTCAGGATGGCTTCGCACTGCCTCCCATCAAAGCTTTCGAAGAAGCCATCACCCCGCGTACTAAAGCGATCATGATCTGTAACCCCAACAACCCGACAGGCTACCTTTATTCCAAAGAAGAGCTGGAACTCCTCCGGGATATCGTGAAAAAATATGACCTCTTCCTCTTCTCTGATGAAGTTTACCGTGAATTCTGTTACGATGGTAACCAACATTTCTCGGTCATGAACCTTGAAGGCATAGACCAGAACGTGGTCCTGCTCGATTCCATTTCAAAACGCTACAGCGCCTGCGGTGTGCGGATCGGCGTGATGATTTCACGCAATAAAGCAGTGATGGCAACCGCCATGAAATTTGCCCAGGCCAGGCTCAGCCCTCCAACCTTTGGACAAATCGCCGGGGAAGCAGCAGTGGATACACCTGCAAGCTACCTCGAAGCAGTCCTTCAGGAGTATGTCCGCCGCAGAAACATCGTTGTGGAATCGATCAACAAGATGAAAGGCTGTTTCTGTCCTAACCCCGGGGGAGCCTTCTATGCCGTTGCCCGGCTGCCCATCGATGATTCCGATAAATTTTGCCAATGGTTGTTAGAACATTTTAACCACGAAGGACAAACCGTCATGCTGGCGCCGGCTACCGGGTTTTATTCAACCCCGGGCCGTGGTAAAGACGAGGTCAGGATCAGCTATGTGCTGAAAACCGAAGACTTGAAAAATGCCATGGTATGCCTTGAGGAGGGATTGAAAAAATACCCGGGAGCTCATTAATGCTCAATTCTCAGGATAGATCAGGTATTGGCTCCTTATCTTTCTAAACATCATTATTCCTTCTCTCCAGCTCTCGCGGATCTCCTGTTCGCTGAGCCCCTTTATAATCTGTTGCCGCAGTCGGTCCGTACCAGCCAACAAAGCGAAATAGGAAGTAAAAAAGTCAGTTTTCGATCCTAAAATCTTATAGGTGGTGAGGAGGTAAAAAAGGTTGATCCTCCCTTGTTCGTTACCGGTAAATTCGTTGTTGCGAAGATCGCTCCCGTAACAACGAATCCCTTCAAAAGGAGGATGAAGGCTTTTACCTGGTATACTGTGAGGTACAAAGGAAAAACTTCCGGTTGCCGGATCCGGATAGCCAAACACTTCGAACGGATAATCGGTGCCTCTCCCGACGCTGACCGTTGTTCCTTCAAAAAAACAAAGGGAAGGATAGAGCCGTATAGCGTTCATGGTTGGGAGATTGGGTGAGGGAAGACCGACGGAAACGAACCTGAGGGAATGGGTGTACCCGACAAGGGGAATGACCTCCAGTTTACACTTCAGTTTGTCTTTCAGCCAGCCCTCCCCGTTCACCATCCGGGCATATTCACCGATGGTCATCCCGTAAACTACGGGAACCGGATGAAGTCCGACAAAGGAGGTATACTCTTTTTCCAGAACCGGTCCGTCGATGTAATCGCCGTTCGGATTGGGCCTGTCAAGCAATAAAACGGGAATATCCAGAGCAGCACAACTTTCCATCACATAAGTAAGGGTGGAGAGGTAGGTAAAAAAACGCACTCCGACATCCTGAAGGTCGAAGATAACCAGTTTGATACCATCCAGCTCTTCGGGACGTGGCTTTTTATGGTTACCATACAATGACACCACCGGAATGCCGGTTACAGGGTCGGTGGTATCAACCACCAGTTCCCCGGCTTCGGCATGTCCCCGGAAACCATGCTCCGGAGAGAAAATCTTCACCAACCGGAACCCACTGTTGACCAGGGTATCAATCAGGTTGACAGTCCCCTTCCCGGAGAGCGCCGGGAGGGTGGAGTTGTTATTGGCCACGACGGCGATCCGACGATCTCCGAGCAACGGGAAATATGCATCCGTTCGCATGGCCCCGGTAATAATCTGGGAGACCAATATCGGAGATAAATGGAGGAAGAAAACCGCTGCAAAGAGGATGCGTTTCATGGCAAACCTGTCAGTTTCTCCAAAATTAAGTACTTTTGCTTAGCCATAAAACAGAACTTTTGAACTTTGATCTTTTTCTTGCCCGGCGGATCGTATCGGGAGGCAAAGCCCATTTTTCGAGAACCTTTGTGACCATCGCGGTGACCTCGATCGCACTTGGATTTATAGTAATGTTTGTGGCCATTGCTATTCTTACAGGGTTTAAAAAAGAGATCCGTGAAAAGGTGGCAGGGTTTTCAGGGCACATTCAGGTTACTCGTTTTACACAAAATTCAACCCTGGAACCCTATCCGATTGAGAAAAAGCAATCCTTTGTGACGCAACTCCGGAAGAATAAGAATATTGCCAATATCCAGGTTTTCGCCACCAAAACAGGTATCATCAAAACAAAAGATCAAATTCAGGGAGTGGTGCTGAAAGGCGTCGGAAGTGACTATGACTGGCGTTTTTTCAAAGGAAAATTGAAAACAGGCACCGTTTTCTCGGTCAGTGACACCGGCCGCAACGATTCGGTAATCATTTCAGAAAAGACGGCCAACCTGCTGAATTTGAAACTTAACGACGACCTCCGGATGTATTTTGTCTCCGGGGAACTTACCTTGGGAAGAAAATTTAAAATTGCCGGAATCTATTCCACCGGTCTGGAGGAATTTGACAAGATGTACGTTCTGTGTGACATTCATCACATCCAACGACTTAATAACTGGACCGCTGACCAGGTCGGAGGTTTCGAAATCTTCCTCCGCGATTATGACACCATGGAAAAGATGGGCCTCTACATTTACCATCAGGTTGGTTTCAGCCTGGATGCAGCGACCATCCGGCAAATCTATCCGCAGATTTTCGATTGGCTCGATTTACAGGATGTCAATGTACTGATCATCCTGATTCTGATCATTATGGTCTCGACTACCACCATCATTTCCACATTGCTGATCCTGATCCTGGAGAAAACCCGGATGATCGGGATCTTGAAATCGCTGGGAATGAGAAATTCGGGGATCAAGAGGGTCTTTTTTTACCAGGCTTTTTTCATTGTCGGCCGAGGTATGATCATCGGGAACCTCGTTTCATTTCTTCTCTGTTGGCTGCAGCAGCATTTCGGATGGATCACCCTGCCTGAAGATTCGTATTATGTATCGGTGATTCCGATCCATTTTGGCCTCTGGAACATCCTGGCACTGAATGCCGGCACGCTGGGCATTTGTTACCTGATTTTTCTGATCCCCTCCGTTGTCATTGGCCGGATCACACCGGTAAAGGCCATCCGGTTTAATTAAACCCGGTTGAGTACCCTGGTCAGTTCTTCCAATTTGAAAGGTTTGGAGATATAACTGTTCATTCCTGCCTGGTAACAAAGTTCTTCATCTTTGTCGGTAAAGTTGGCTGTCAGGGCGCAGATCTGCACCGGAAAGCGCTCGGGATCAGCGGCTTCCAGTTCCCGTATCTTTCGGGTGGTTTCTCTGCCGTCCATTTCAGGCATGTGAATATCCATCAGGATCAGATCGTATTGTCCCTCGTTGAACATCTGAACCGCGATCCGGCCATTGTCGGCAATATCAACATGGTGACCCATTTTTTCCAGGACGACTTTGGCCACCTTCTGATTGATCAGGTTATCTTCCGCAAGCAATATTCTTAGAATCCTTTTCCGGATTTCTGATAGATGTTCATCTTCTCCTTCCTGTTCTTTTACCTCAGAGCGGATCTGCGAGATGGTTTCTTTGAGTCTGTTTTTCAGTTTGGAGAGGGTGTGTGGTCTGGCCAGGTTTTCCAAAACCCCTGCTGCTGCCATTTCTGATTCTATCACCTGAATATTCCGGCATGAGGTGAGGAGTATTTTGGAAGATTTCAGTTTCGGGTCACGGGTTATCCGGGCAGAGAATTCCAGTCCCGTTATCCCGGGAAGCTGGTACTCAACGATGAGAAGGGTGTAGGGTTGTTTGATTGCGGCTTGATTCAGGATTCGTATCATGGCTTCCTGAGGATCATGGGATACTTCAGCATCACAATCCCATCGATCGAAGTAGTTACGCAGGAATGCGGCACGGTTCACCTCCGGATCGAGAATAAGGACCTTTTTACCCTGGAGGATCCCTTTCATCGGGTCTTCTGTTTCTGATTCCTGGTACCGGTCAAAAGTCAGGAGAACCGAAAACACGGTACCTTCTCCGGGGGTACTTTCCACCGTGATGTTGCCATTCATCCGTTGAACCAGGTACCGGGCAATGGCCAGCCCCAAACCTCCTCCTCCATATTTCTTAGCTTCAGGAGTAGTGGCTTTAGTAAAAGACTGGAAGATTTTTTTTATTGATTCAGGGGTGATCCCGATCCCGGTATCGGCAATGTTGAACTTCACTTTTACCGTGTCGTCATCCCACTCGCTGAAGAAAGCCTCTATCCGGATTTCGCCTTTCTCGGTAAATTTCAATGCGTTATCTGTCAATATCTTAAGCACCTGTCTGACCCTTACCGGATCGCCCACCACTTCTGCAGGAATAAAAGGATCCTCAAAAAAGATAACCTGGATCGCTTTTTCTGCCGCTTTGTCGCAAACATTCAGGGTAATCTCTTCCACAACCTGGTGGATGCTGAATGGTTTTTCATGGAATTCGATCCGTCCTGCTTCAATTTTCGAATACTCGAGAATGTCGTTAAGAATCGACATCAGGTCAGTAGCCGATTTGACGAGGGCATCGAGGTATTCATTGTGCTCCCGGGTGAGTTTTGATTGCCGGAGAATCTGAGCCATTCCCACCACTCCTGCGAGCGGGGTGTATATTTCATGGGACATGCTGGCCAAAAAAGAACTTTTGGCCCGACTGTCGGCAATGGATTGATCACGGGCCTCGGTCAACTCTCTTTCAGTTCTTTTTCCCTCATCGATATCGACCAGTATCCCTGCAATTCTCACTGGTTTCCCAAGAATATCACGCTCTGTGATCCTGCCCCGGTCTGCGAACCATTTCCATGTTCCCTGGCTGGTCCTGAGGCGGAATTCCATGTTGTACACAGCTGATTTTCCCTCCATGTGCGACTTAATGCGTTCCCTGAACGGAAGCTGGTCCTCAGGATGGATCATTTTGACGAATGCTTCAAAGGTCAGGGGTTTGGCGGAAGGGTCGAACCCGAGCAACAGGATATAGTCATCATCCGAGGTAATATTTCCTGAAGAATAGTCCCACTCCCACCACGAAAGGCTGCCAGCGCTGAGTGACCGCTGGATGCGTTCCAAAGTGGCGGAAAGCGTTTGTTCTCTTATCTGGAGTTTTTCGTTTGCTTCCTTGTACGCCGATAGGATTGACTCCCATTGCCCGGTAAGGGCACGAAGTTTATTGTTCTCAACTTCCAGGTGTCCTCTCTGTTTTTGAAGGTCCTCAGACATGGCATTGCGTTTTAAAACTGTTTGATATCCGGGTAGAACAGGTCAGTTCCACATTTCAGCCGACGTAGATAATCCATGGCTTCATTGACAAAAGGTTTTGGAAGAATCGATCCATGATGGGGAAGGATGGCCGTGATTTTCAGATCTCCGATTCTGTTCAAAAATCCCCTGGCGGAGATATTCGAAGCCATGTGATCAATATGAAACAGGTTCATTTTCATTTCATGGTCATGAAAATCATCGACTACCAGATGCCAGTCCATATCCATTGCTGCCCAGATATCTCCTGAAAAGAGAAATCCGGAGGTTTCATCGTAACAAGCGAAAGCAGCAGGAGAAGGCAGAAAAGGTGCAGGGATGAATTTGAGCGACCTGCCTGAAGTAAAAAGAAAACGATCTTCTTCCCTGACATCGTGAAAAGTGTATTCCTCTTTGCCGCAGGATGTCAGCATCAGATGGATGAAGGGGGTGGTAAAGAGCCGGCATCCCGGATAATTTTTCAACCATTCGGTTAATGCTGAATTGTCGGCGTCCGCTCCTGAGATAACCAGTCCGGTGACAGGTTCCTTTGAGAGAATGGTGTTCAACTGGTGGTACAGGAATGAGAATTCGTAAATTCCGCGGGGATGGATCAACAAGGATTCTGATCCATCAGTTAAAAGGTAACAATTGCTTCTGAATGCACTGTCTTCTGCAGTGCCTATATGGTAGACAGCATGGCGGTCACTTTGAAAAAGCAGTAGGGGTTCTCCGCAAGGATCACTGTTCCGGTTACCAGCTTTAGATAAATCCACTGAAATCATGTTTATCCGGTTTTGTAGGTTGATGCAAACCACATTCTTTGTTGTGTTGGCTTTCCCACCACCATCGGCCGGCGCGGATATCTTCACCTGGTGAGATAGCCCTGGTACAGGGTTGACAACCGATGCTGGGAAATCCTTTCCGGTGAAGCTCGTTGACCGGTATCTGGTGACGGGTGATGTAATCCCATAAAAACGTTTCAGTCCATGAAAGCAATGGATTGACTTTAAGGATCTGGTTCATTGAATCCCACTCTACCTTCTTCATTTCCTGGCGTGTGACAGCCTGGTTACGACGAAGGCCGGTGACCCACACAGCCTGTCCCTGCAAGGCTCTTTGAAGGGAGGTTATCTTCCTTACCTGACAGCATAGTTTCCGGTTTTCGACATTCTCATAAAAGAGGTTAATCCCCCGCTCCCTCACCATTTTCTCCACATCGTCATGGTCGGGGAAGAACAAATTGATCCTGATACCATATTTTGCTTCAGTCACCTGGATCAAATCATAGGTCTCCTGGAACAACCGGCCTGTGTCTAAGGTAAATACCGGAATCGGGTAACTGTTGGATGCAATCAGGTGGAGTAGCGCCTGATCTTCGGCCCCCAGACTGGTAGAAAAAACGATTTTCCCTCGATAGGTAGTTGAAAACCATGCTAATACTTCATCTGGTGGGGTATCAATAAACCGCTCGTTCAATTCATCCGGGGAAAAAGTCATAAAGTCAGCACCTAATTAAAGTGTGAATTTACTAAAAAGATGCTACCGAAATCAAATTTTAATGATGTAACCATTAATTTTGGGCAAAAGTCACTTTATGCGTCTCCATTTCATAGCCATTGGCGGAAGCGCCATGCACAACCTGGCCATTGCCATGGCCCGGAAAGGCCACCAGGTAACCGGTTCTGATGACGAAATCTTTGAACCTTCCCGCAGCAGACTCGAAAGCTATGGGCTATTGCCTGCAAAACAAGGCTGGGATGTTACTTCCATTACTCACGGTCTCGATGCCATTATCCTGGGTATGCATGCCAAAGCCGACAATCCGGAACTGTTAACAGCCCGTGAGATGGGATTGAAGATATACTCCTATCCCGAATTTCTTTACGAATTATCGAAAGAGAAAAAAAGGGTGGTCGTGGGCGGCAGTCATGGTAAAACAACCATTACTGCCATGATCCTCCATGTTCTCAAAGAACAGGGAATGGATTGTGATTACCTGGTCGGTGCCCAGTTAGAGGGGTTCGATGTGATGGTGCGGCTTTCAGAGGCAGCCCCGATCATGATCTTTGAAGGTGACGAATACCTGACCTCCCCGATTGATCCGCGTCCCAAGTTCCATCTTTACAAACCCGACCTGGCGCTGCTGAGTGGAATTGCCTGGGATCACATCAACGTATTTCCGACTTATGAACAATATGTCGAACAGTTCAGGATCTTTATCCGGCTGATTACCCCCGGGGGTACCCTGGTATATTGCGCGGAAGATAAGGAGTTACAGCGGATCTGCCAGGAGATCCGGGAAGATATTACATTGATTCCCTATTCCTTACCACCCTTTGCGATTGAAGACGGGCAAACTTATATTGGCTGTGACGACCAGTTATACCCGATACAACTCTTTGGTCACCACAATCTTCTGAACCTGGAAGGGGCGCGCAATATTTGCGACCAACTGGGGATCAGAAATGTTGATTTTTATACTGCGATCGGCTCCTTCAAAGGGGCGGCCAAACGGTTGGAGGTGCTGGCTTCCAACGGTCAGACAACAGTCTT
>CALMDO010000259.1 GCA_937862805.1 uncultured Bacteroidota bacterium | reverse complement strand
CGAATGATCCCGGAATGAAAAATGGCGATATCAGAGGTGCCGCCGCCAATATCGACCAGCACTACTCCTGCTTCTTTCTCCTCTTCACTCAGAACCGCAACCGAAGAGGCAATCGGCTCTAAAATGAGTTCAACTACCTCCAATCCGGCCTTTCTGACACATTTATAAATGTTCTTTGCAGCAGCAGTTTGCCCGATAATGATGTGAAAGTTTGCTTCCAACGAACTGCCAATCATTCCCTTAGGGGTCATGATCCCATGCTCGCCATCAATGCTGAACTCCTGAGGGATCACGTCCAGGATCTCTTCTCCGGGGCTCATGTTCAGGTTGTACATGCTGTTGCAAAGCTTGTCAATGTCTTCCTGGCTGATCTCCACCTCACTGTTTTCGCGGATGATGTTACCCCGGTGCTGTAAACTCTTGATGTGTAAGCCGGCAATCCCGACATTTACAAACTTGATGTCAACTCCCGATTTGGCAGCAGCTTCCGCCACCGCATCCTTGATCGACTGAACGGTATTGTCGATGTTGGCTACCATACCGCGTTTTACACCGATCGACGGGACTTTTCCGTACCCCAGGATCTCAATTTTCCCATGCTCGTTCTTCCGGCCTACGATGACCGCGATTTTCGTTGTCCCTATGTCAAGACCGACAATAATTGCTGAGTTTTTCATACATCCATCATATTTTTGAACAAACTACCTGATTTCTGAATTTGATATTGATCGTGTTGTATTTGTTCCAGCCTATTTGATTCAGCCCGGAACGGTAAAATGCCTGTAACTTCCTGAATTTTTCCTCCAGATCCGTCCCTTTTCCCAATAAGATCACATGGTCGCCGATCCGGGGAATTAACTCGAATTCCTGTTTTTCGGTAACATACACCTGGTCGATCTGCAATTTGAAGAAAGGATCGTGAGTGATAAACATCGCCAACCTGTAAAGATTGGTCATCAGCGAATCATAATAGATGGAGTCGGGGAGGGCCAGTATATTGACCTGGTAGCCGGGATTCTTACGGTAAGAGGCATCGATCGCCCCGGTGGCGACCAGAACCCTTGCCGCGTAACCGAGATTGGTCGGGAGTAAAGCCCCTTCCTCATCCAGGTAAAAGCTTTCATAGTTGCGATTGATGATTCGCAGCACCGGTTTCCGCTGATTGACCTCGACGAAAATATTGCCGTCGTTGTATTCATACACCGAAGCCCGCGCCACGCAGGGTTGTTTCGTGATCGCCCGCTCAATTCTCCCTGTGTTGATATACCCCATCGGCTTTCCTTTGAGTGAGCCTCCGTTTCTGGTGATGATGGAGTCGATATCGTTTTTAGTGACCAATGGATCTGCTGCACCATAGTGAATGGAGATGTTCACCGCTGTACAAATCTGGTTGTAGTGAACACGGTCGGCATAACCCACCACGAAAACCGTTCCGGCCGCCAACAGGATCAATAAACAGATCTTCAGTATTTTAAGAAACTTCTTCATTGCATCTCCGGTTTTCCCAACAACGTTTCGATGGGGTTGACCAGTTTGTCAATATCGCCTGCTCCCAGCGTCAGCAACACTTCAGGCCTTTGTTCCGACAGCCGGGAGAGCACTTCCTGTTTACCCAGGATCATTTTCTTGTTAATGCGGATCCGCTCCAGCAACATGGCCGCATTCACCCCCGGGATCGGTTCTTCCCGCGCCGGGTAGATCTCCAGCAGCCAAAGTTCATCTAACAATTCAAGGCTTCGTGCAAAATCGTCGGCGAAGTCGCGGGTCCGGGTAAAAAGATGGGGTTGAAAGATCCCCGTGATTTTTTTACCGGGATATAAATTTCTTACTGCAGTAATGCAGGCGGTCAATTCGACCGGGTGATGGGCATAATCGTCAATATAGACCAACCCTTCACTGCGTATCCTGAAATCAAACCGCCGCTGAACACCCTGGTAGGAAGCCAGCGATTCACGCAATACCTTATCGGGTATTCCCAGCAGGTAGCCGGCAGCCATGGCAGCCACCGCGTTTTCAAGGTTGAAGAGTCCAGGAATCCCGGGTTTCAGCTCTTTGATCAAGCGGTCAGGGGTGACAAGGTCGAAGTGGTAAAGATCCTTTTCAAGCCGGATATTGACCGCCTTAAAGTCGGTAGGTCGATCCACTGAATAGGAGTGAACTGCATAGTTGTTTTGAACTACCGGATGGATGGCAACTCCTTGTTTCAGAATGAGGTGCCCGCCTTTCTGTATCCTTGACGTAAAGGCTTCAAAACTCCGAATCAGGTCCTCCGGATGGCCATAAATGTCCAGATGATCGGGATCTGCGGCGGTGATGATGGCAACAGAAGGTGTAAGGCGGAGGAAAGAACGGTCATATTCGTCTGCCTCCACCACGTTCAGCGCCTGACCGGATTGACTTTCTTCCAATGACAGATGGGGAGGGAAAAACAGGAAATTCCCGCCATGGTTTTTGGAGATGCCTCCAAGAAAACCCATAAAAGGTTGATTGGCAGTCTGTAATATATGAGCGATAAGGGTAGAGACGGTGGTTTTACCATGGGTACCTGCCACTGCAATGGTTTTCCCGGATGCCGTAATCTCTCCCAACACTTCCGCCCGTTTTTTCATGGGCACTACGGTTTCACGGTAGTACTTCATTTCGGCATGATCAGAAGGTACAGCCGGGGTATAGACCACCAGATCAGGATGGGAGGGGATCAATTGAAGATCTTCGGTAAAATGAACCGGGATGCCCTCTTCGATCAACCGGGCTGTAAGGGCGGTGGGGGTTTTATCATAACCCGAAACGGATGCACCCTGAAGATTGAAATAGCGTGCTAAGGCGCTCATTCCGATCCCACCGATACCGATGAAATAGACTGAAGAGATCTTTCCGGGTTGGTTTGGTGTCATGGTGTCATCAGTTTAAGGGCTTCTCCGGCTATCCGGTCGGCGGCATCGGGGTAACCCAACCGGGCAATGTTACGGCTCAACCGTTCCCGTAAAAGGTTATCCTGAAGAACCTGGTCAATGACTGATCCCAGATTTTCAATGGCTTCCGCATCACTGAGCATCAAGGCAGCCTCCCGTTCAACCAGGGCTTTCGCGTTTTTAGTCTGGTGATCCTCAGCCACATTGGGCGAGGGTATCAGTACCGAAGGTTTTCCTGCAACGCATAACTCGGAAATGGCGAGAGCTCCTGCGCGTGAGATGACCAAATCGGCTATTGCATAAGCATAATCCATCCGGTCAATGAAGGGACGCACGGCCAACAGGAGCAGCCCGTCTGCAGTTTTAAACACGGCCCCCTGACCTTGGGGTGAAGTATTGGTTCCTGAACCTGTTTCCGAAGAGGAGCAGCTAAAAATGGTCTCTAAATCCCTGAGAACCGAAGAGTAATAATAAGTTCCGGTTTGCCACAATACCTGAACAGGAAAGTTATTAGTTTGATAATCAAATTTCTTTATAAAACTGGTCATGGCATTGTTAAGTGTTCCGGCTCCCTGGCTGCCTCCGATTGAAAGCACTGTTTTCCTGCCTGCTTCAAGACCGAAAAAGGCCGCCGCTTCATGAACAGGTGTAGTATTGGCCAGTAATGCTTTCCTGACCGGGTTGCCTGTCAACACGATTTTTTCGGACGGGAAATATTTTTCCATCCCCTCATAGGCAACACAGATTTTCCTCACGACAGGCGCCAGCAGACGGTTGGTGACACCCGGAAACGAATTCTGTTCCTGGATAAGGCAGGGAATTCCTTTTTTTGCCGCGATTCGCAGGGTTGGCCCGCTGGCATATCCACCAACACCAATCACCAGGTCAGGGCGGAAGTCGGAGATTACTTTTCGGGCTTTGATCAAAGCGCTGAACAACCTGAAGGGGAAAAGCAGGTTTTTCCAGGTAAGTCTGCGCTGAAAACCGCTGATCGTCAGACCAACAATAGGGTATCCCGCCTGAGGCACCTTCTCCATTTCCAATTTCCCTTTGGCTCCGATAAAAAGGATATCGGCCTCCGGTTGAAGAGCTTTCAACGCGTTCGCTATTGCAATAGCCGGGAAGATATGCCCGCCGGTGCCCCCGCCGCTGATGATGATCCTGTTCATACCAAACCGGGTGTTTGTGGTTTCATCGTCAGGACAGGCTCCTGAAGCACCTCCAGCTCTGTGCCGTTTTTGGTCTCCATCTCGGTTCGGCGGCTGACACTCAGGATGATACCGATCGCGATGCAGGTGAACCAGATAGAAGTCCCTCCCATGCTGACCAGCGGAAGGGTCTGGCCTGTGACCGGGAACAAATTGACTGCCACAGCCATGTTGATCAGCGCCTGGAAAACCAGGCTGAACCCGATTCCTACGACCAGCAGCGATCCGAAATTGCCTTCGCTTTTTGAGGCTATTCTTATCACACGGTAAAAGAGAATGAGGTATAAAAGCAGCAGGAAACTGCCGCCTGCCAGTCCGTATTCTTCAATCACAATAGCAAAAATAAAATCGGAATAGGGATGGGGTAAAAAATTCCGTTGTGTGCTTTTACCGGGTGATTTACCCAAAATTCCTCCGGAGACGATCGCTATTTTAGCCTGGTCGACCTGGTAAGTGGCATCAGAATCGGCTTTTTCCTTGTTGAGGAAGTGATCCACCCGCGCCACCCAGGTCGTTCCACGCGGAAAAAGTTTTGGAAAAGTCTTTGACAAGGCAAAGATCAGAAGGATTCCCGCGAATCCCAATCCGATCAGGGTAAGCATGTATTTCATGCTGATCCTGCCGATAAACATGATAACAAGACAGGTAACAAAGAGAATAGCAGCCGTTGAAAAATTGGCAGGTAAGATCAGGAGGGTGACCAGGATCACGGGGATGATAACCGGAAGAAAACCCTTTTTAAAATCTTTCACCAACTCTTGTTTTTTGCTCAGGACCCTCGCCAGGTACATGATCAGAAAGAGCTTAGCCACATCAGAACTTTGAAAAGTCAGGTTAATAATGGGTACTGTCAGCCACCGGTTGGCCTCATTCAGGTTGGTACCCGAGATCAAGGTCACCGCCAACACAGGAAAAGTGAGGAACAAACCGATCTGTGATATTCTCGAATAATGGGTGTATTTGATCAGGTGGGTAACGTACATCAGCGTGAGACCAAACAGCAGGATCAAAAAATGTTTCACCAGGTAATACTCGGTATTCCCATGCTGTTTTCTATAGGCCAGGGTACCTGTACTGCTGTAAACCGCTAAAAGAGAGAAAATGCACAGGATCACCACCACGATCCAGATCACTTTGTCCCCTTTGATATCCCTGAAAAAATTTTTCATAACGCAAACATTATAAATTCCTTACCGCATCCCGAAAAGCTTCACCACGCTCCTCAAAGTCCTCGAAAAGATCAAAACTGGCACAGGCCGGTGAGAGCAATACGACATCCCTCGGTACGCCCCATTGATAGGCCTGGTGTACCGCTTCTTCCATGGTTGTAACATCCGCCATTGGTTTCCCTAATTCATCAAAAGCTTCATGGATCCTGCTGTTGTCGACTCCCAGGCAAACAATCCCCTTCACGAACCGGCGCACAAGGTTCCTTAAAACGGAATAATCATTGCCGTTTTCCAATCCCCCGGCGATCCATATTATCGGCCGGGTCATGCTCTCCAGCGCGAACCAGGCGGAATTGATGTTGGTAGACCCCGAATCATTGATGAATTCAATGCCATGAACCACCGCTACTTTTTCAAGCCGGTGTTCCTGTAAATGAAAACCAGAAAAACTCTCTTTGATAAATTCTTTTCTGATCTCCCGGATCCGGGGACCGATGGTCGCTGCCAATGAATCATAAATTGTCGAATTTCCCTGTTTAGCCAGTGATTCCAGTGTCATGATTTTATCTGAGTTTGAGCGTTACTATTGATAATACGGCCAACATAATATTAATGATGAAAAAGCGCAGAACGATCTTTGATTCATGATAGCCCTTCAACTGATAATGGTGATGGAGCGGCGCCATTTTAAAGATCCTCCGCCCGACACCGAACTTTCTCCTTGTGTATTTGAACCAACTGACCTGCATCACCACCGAAAGATTTTCAGCCAGAAAGACACCACAGAATATCGGTATCAGGATCTCCTTCCTGATCATGATGGCAAAAACCGCGATAATGCCCCCCAGGGCGAGACTCCCGGTGTCGCCCATGAAAACCTGCGCCGGGTAAGAGTTGTACCATAAAAACCCGATGCAGGCGCCGACGAAGGCAGAAACGTAGATAGCCAGTTCGCCTGAATTTGGTATATACATTATATTCAGATAGTTAGCAAATACAATGTTGCCCGAGACATAAGCAAAAACACCCAGTGTCAAACCCACAATGGCAGAAGTCCCCGTTGCCAATCCGTCCAAACCGTCGGTGAGGTTAGCTCCATTCGATACGGCAATGATGATGAAGATCACTATCGGGACGAAAATAAGCCAGCTCCAATGTCTTGCCCCCTTTCCTGCCCAGGAGATCAGGGAACTGTAATCAAACTCATTGTTTTTAACAAAGGGAATTGTGGTCTTTGTTGATTTGACGGGTGTTTTAGAAAAGATCCGCGCCTTTTCCTGGGTTGCCGCGCCTCCTTCGACATTAAACACTTCGGCAGCAGGAATATAGGCAGAGGGGTGAATTCTTTCACGGATGACGATATTTTCATTGAAATACATGGTAAAACCCACGATAAGGCCCAGCCCGATTTGTCCCAAAATCTTAAGCCTTCCGGGAAGTCCTTTTTTATCCTTTTTAAAGACTTTAATGTAATCGTCTAAGAAACCAATCAGGCCCAGCCATAAAGTAGCGATCAGCACCAGCAGGATGTAAATGTTATTCAGTTTGGCGAAAAGCAGGGAGGGTATGAGAATGGCTGCCAGGATGATCAATCCGCCCATGGTCGGTGTGCCTTGTTTCTGCGTTTGTCCTTCGAGACCCAGTTCCCTGACAGTCTCTCCGACCTGTTTCCGCTGCAGGAAATTTATGATCCGTTTTCCGATGATCATGGTGATGAAAAGGGAGGTGATCAGAGCCGCTGCCGCCCTGAACGAGATGTACTGGAACACTCCTGCCCCGGGGAAATTAAATGCTTTATCAAGCCAAATGAAGAGATAATACAACATAAACTGGTTTTTATCCTGTTATTTCTCTGAATGATGCTTCCAGTACCTCTTTGTCATTGAACGGATACCGGGTACCTTTAATCTCCTGGTAGGGTTCGTGGCCCTTGCCGGCAACCAGAATGATATCACCGCTTCGGGCAAGGGAACAGGCGGTGCGGATCGCTTCGAGGCGGTTGACGATGGTCAGCACTTTTTTCTGATGCTCCGGTTTCACCCCGGTCTGCATCTCGGCCAGGATGGCCTCCGGTTCTTCAAAACGCGGATTGTCGGAAGTCAGGATCACCCGGTCGCTTAACCTGCAGGCAATGGACGCCATCACCGGACGCTTCGCTTTGTCGCGGTTTCCTCCTGCTCCGACTACCGTGATTAATTGTTCATGCCGCTGCCTTATCGAATTGATTGTGTCAAGCACATTTTGCAGGGCATCGGGGGTATGAGCATAATCTACAATGGCCGTGATTCCGATGTTTGAACGGACATAATTGAAACGGCCGGCCACAGGCTGTTCCGTGCTCAAAGCCGTCAACACCTGCATCTTGTCCTGACCCGATAAAATGGCGGCAGCATACACAGAGAGGAGGTTGTAAGCATTAAACAGTCCGATCAAATGGAACCAGACCTCTTCGCCATCCAGGTTCATCAGAAGGCCATGGAACCTGTTCTCCAATACTTTCCCCCTGAAATCGGCCATCCCGCGCAAGCTGTAGGTGTATTTGGAGGCCATGGTATTTTGCAACATTACCATACCATTTTTATCATCTTTGTTGACCAGGGCAAAAGCCTCTGCCGGCAGGTTGTCGAAAAATTTCTTTTTGGCTTTCAGGTAGGCATCAAAGGTTTTATGATAATCCAGGTGATCATGGGTAAGATTGGTAAAAATCCCTCCCTTAAAGTGTAACCCCGCGATCCGCGACTGATCCAGAGCGTGGGATGAAACCTCCATGAAACAATGGCTGCAACCCGAAACGACCATCTGTGCCATCCAATCATTCAGGCGGACCGGATCGGGTGTCGTATGCGTGGCCGGGATTTCGGTATCATTGATTTTATTGACAATGGTTGAAATCAAACCGCACCCGTAACCCAACGATCTGAAGAGGTTAAAAAGAAGTGTGGCTGTAGTGGTTTTACCATTGGTGCCGGTTACACCCACCAGTGAAATTTTCCGTGAAGGATGGCCGAAATGAGCCGAAGCCAGCTCCCCCAGGGCAACTGCTGCCTGATCAACCCGGATATAGGTGATCTCATGCCGGAAAGAAGCGGGCCATCGTTCACAAACGATCGCAACTGCGCCGTTGTCAAGAGCGGCATCAATGAAATCGTGACCGTCGGAAACGCTTCCGGGGACGGCGAAAAACAGATCTCCTTTTTTTACCGCCCTGGAATCAAAAGCGAGACCGTCGACCGGGATTGAAACAGCGCCCGAAATCTCCAGTATTCTGGTATTGTTTAAAAGATCAGACAATATCATCCGGTAACGGTTTTAGGTTTTTCATTGGCCGTTCGTAAATCGAGCACTACCGGCATTCCTTTCCGGATCAGGCTTCCGGGTGCAAGCGATTGCTTTACCACGGTTCCTTTACCATTGATCAGGACATTCAAACCTTGTTTTTCAAGCAAAAACAACGCATCTTTCAGTCCCATCCCGGCGACGTCGGGCATGATCCCTGTAGTGATCGCCTGGGGAGTGATGACGATTCTTCCGGCGGCGACTTCGGGCTTAGCCCAGGGTGATGTTTTGCTTTCATCGCTGATGGGTATGCCCAGCGCTGCAAAAGCTCCTGTCAGTTCCGAGGAAGGACCGCCATGTACAGGCGGCATCGCCATGCCGACCGTGTCTTTAGGCAAGGGGATCATGATATCGGGCCGTATCGCGTAGAGCTTGTCCGACAGTTCCCTGAAGACAGGCGCTGCAACGGCACCTCCGTAATATTTTCCTTTTTTCGGGTTGACGATTACGACAATGCAGGAGTATTTCGGGTTATCGGCCGGGAAATAGCCTACGAAGGATCCTTTATATTGTACTTGCTTAGTGCCCTGGCGGTAACCGCGGTTGTCGGCTGCGATTTGTGCCGTACCGGTCTTTCCGGCGATTTTGTAATGTGGCGACCGGATGCTGGCTCCTGTTCCCTCTTCCACTACACCCAATAACAGGCTTTGGGCATCACGGATCGCCTGAGGGGAGACAATCTGAGGGTTGATCACGACGGGGGCGATTTTTTGGATGGCCTTCCCGTTTCGCCGGATCTCTCTGACGAACAACGGTTTCATCATCGCCCCGTTATTGGCAACCGCGTTGTATAAGGTCAACAAATGGATGGGCGCGAGGGAAATCTCGTAGCCGATCGACATCCAGGGAAGAGATAAAGCAGACCAATAGCGACTTTTGGTGTTCTTGATATAAGGACGCCCCTCGCCGGCAATCTGGAGTTCCAGCGGACGGTTGATCCCGATCCGGTACAATCCGTCGATGTATTGTTGTGGTTTGGCGGCATAAGCATTGTAAATCATCCGGGAAGTGCCGACATTCGAAGATTTCTCAAAGACCTGCCGTGCTGTGATTACCCCCAGTCCGTGGTGCGAATCTTCCATCTTCCGCCCGGCATAAGTGGTGACTCCTCCGGAACAATTGACGGGAGTTTCCTGGGTGATCTTGCGATCGTCCAAAGCAACGAGGAAGGAGGCCAGCTTAAAAGTTGATCCGGTTTCCTGGCTCTCCCCGATGGCATAGTTGAAGATTTCTTCATAGGTGCCTGCGCTGGTCTGCCCCAGGTTAGCCATGGCTCTGATGTAGCCGGTGGAGACCTCCATCAGGATGACACAACCGTGGTCCGCGCTGTCGGCTATAAGTTCTTTACGGAGAGATGATTCGGCGAGATCCTGCAAATTCACATCCAGCGTGGTGATGATGTCATCCCCGTTTTGTGGCTCTATCTGGCTTTCCGGATCGACCGGCATCCAGGCCTGGTTCCCGATCCTGCGCATCAGCCGTTGCCCGTTGGTGCCCTGAAGGTTTTCGGTGAAAGATCCTTCGATGCCGACATAAACCTTGTTCTTCCCTTCGCCGCTCTCATAACCGATGATCCTCCGCGCCAGGGAGCGATAGGGTAGTTCCCGGTCATAACGGGGAACCACGATCAGACCCCCTTTGTATTTTCCTCTTCTGAAGATAGGAAACTGTCTGAGTTTGTTCAGATCCGGGTAGGTTACATCGCGCTGTATCAGTTGGTAACGTACTTTGTTGCGACGGGCTTCCCACAACATATCCCGGTACTCCGTCGCACTCTTGTCGCTAAAAAGTCGGGAAAGATTCCATGCCAGCGAATCCACATTTTTTTTGAAAATAAGATCAGTAATGGAATCGGTCACTACATCCATTCTGACTTCGAAAATCGGGATGCTCACGGCCAGGAGCGTTCCGTCATCAGCACAGATGTTGCCCCTGATCGCCTCCAGCTCATCCAGGCGAATCTCCTGTTTGAGGGCCATTTCAGAATACTCTTTCTTCTCAAATTGCTGAATCATCACCACCCGGGCGATGATCAGCAGTCCGAACAGCAGAATACCCAGGTACACCAGGTAAACACGGAGAAGGATGTCTTTCTTGATCTCTTTCATAAAATCAATTCTCCCGGTTTGCTTTCGTTTTATCGGAATAGAGAATTTTATAGGGTGGCATCAGGCTTTCCCTGAGCCCGATCAGGTTGGCCTGTCTGGAAATTTCAGTTTGCCGGCAACGAAACATCAGCTCCGATTTGGTGGTTATATACCGGTACCTGAGTTCTTTCAATTCAGATTTGGTTCTTTCAATCTCCTTGAACTTCCGTTCTGTAGAATAGGTGTTACCGATTAAAACCATGACCAGAACTGATATGTACAACAGAAAGGGGATGTTCCCGGCTACTTTTTCACGGGTCAGGTAATCACCACCCAGGAACGCCTTTACCATTTTCTTTCCTTTTTTGGTTTTTTTCACCGGTTTGACCGGCTCTTCGGAAATTGTCGGATGCGCTTCCTCTGCGAATGTATTGGCCGCGTTGCCCTTCAATCCTTCGATATGTCGCCAATTATCCTGCATGACTGACTGGTTTGTTAACGTTTTTCGGCTATTCTCAATCTCGCGCTGCGAGCCCTGCTGTTCTCTTTAACCTCTTCTTCCGAAGCCACAATGGCTTTGCGGTTGACCACTTTTAACGGGGAGCATACATTTCCGTAAAAGTCTTTTTCGATTACACCCTCGAAATTGCCCGAACGGAAATACTTTTTCACCAGTTTATCTTCCAGCGAATGATAAGCAATCACCACCAGTTTCCCTCCCGGTCTCAGACAAGTTGTTGCTTGTTTCAGAAATTCCATGAGCGCTTCCATCTCCTGGTTCACTTCTATCCGAAGACCCTGGAAAACCTGTGCCAGGTATTTGTTCTCTTTGCCTTTAAGGGCGCAAGCCAGAACGATTTCTTTGAGTTGCCCGGTCGTTTCGATCGGTGCTTTTTTCCGGGAGGTGATGATCAATGCAGCAAGTTTCCGGGCATTGGTGACCTCCCCGTAGTTTCTGAAAAGAACGGTCAACGCCTCTTCACTATACTGGTTTACAATCTCTCTCGCAGTCAGTTTTTTATTCCGGTCCATCCGCATGTCAAGTATTCCGTCGAAACGGGTCGAAAACCCGCGCTCTGCAGCATCAATTTGGTGTGACGACAGTCCCAGGTCTGCCAAAATCCCGTCGGCTGGCAATGCTTTATGGAGCATCAGAAAATTCCGGATAAACCTGAAATTGTGATGAACCATCACCAGGCGGGAATCTTCCAAACGGTTTCTGATGGCCTCTTCGTCCTGGTCGAAAGCAATTAACCTTCCGGTTGTCAACCGATTAAGAATCGCCGCAGCATGACCTCCGCCTCCATAAGTGGCATCCACGTAGATCCCATCAGGGTGGATCTCCATCGCTTCGATGGCCTCGTTGAGAAGAACACTCCTATGGTAACTCATCGGTGGCGTTTGTCTCTTTTTGACCCATTACTTTTTCGGCTAACTCCGCAAAATCTTCCGGCT
This sequence comes from uncultured Bacteroidota bacterium, assembly GCA_937862805.1. GTDB lineage: Bacteria > Bacteroidota > Bacteroidia > Bacteroidales > FEN-979 > CAIVAT01. The sequence goes on along the minus strand of CALMDO010000259.1, from coordinate 4,953 downwards.
CTTTTGATACCAAATCAAGGTAAGTGGCTTTGTCCCAAAGCTCAATCCGGTCGGAATAGGCGAATAAAATGACATCCTTTTCAATGCCTGCGAAATCCAGGAGATTCCTGGGTAAAAGCAGACGATTCTGGCTATCCAGCCCCAGCTCGGTGGCCCCATTATAAAATGCACGGACAAAGCGTCGGTTTTCACGAACATAGAGGTTCAGCCTGTTGATGCCGGCTGTTGTTTCCTTCCAAATATCATGGGGGTAGAGTACCAGGCACCCTTCAAAACCCCGGTTGATGACAAATTTGTCCTGTGCTTCGGGACTGATCTGTTTCTTCAGCGCGGAAGGAAGAATGATACGGCTTTTCTCGTCAAGCCGGCATTCAAATTCACCGATGAGATTGTTGGTCGTCGCCACATGGATGATTTTCGAGTGTAAATATAGATAAAAATCCCCACAAATCTCCACCTGCCTCCACTTGTTAATAACTTTTTTCAAAAGGATGGATTACTCTGTTTTCCGATCCGTGTGACGATCACAGCGGAATCAGGCGCGAATTGCTGAAATCAAAGGAAAATGCAGCGGGTAAAAGTGAAAAAAGGGAAGGATGGGAGGGGTTATCTCTTATGCAGGATCACCAGTTTACCTGAAAAGTGACCGACCCTGACCAGGTACAGTCCTTCGGCAAATATGCCGGTGTCAATGGTTGCTGAGGATCCGGCGGGGCACTCCATGAGCAGCCTGCCCGTGAGATCTGTTATCGAAAGGGGTCCTGAAAGATATCCCGGAGTGGGAATGGTCAGGGTCACCTGATTATCGGCCGGGTTGGGAATGAGCAGTAATCGTTGGTGGTCAATGGTTTTTGCCGGACCGGTTCCGGGTATGATCACCGGCTCTCCGCCGGCGGAGTAATACTGCAAGCCGCCGCTGAAGTTACCGACCACCAGGTCAAGATAGTGTGGATCTGTCAATGGGGCCAGGGTTGCAGCCGACAGCCAACCAAAGCAGGTGTCGTGGATTTCCGCCCCGGTCAACAGGAAAAGATCATTAACCTTCCGGAAATGGCCATCCAGGTTATTATCGATACTGTCGAAGCACCAAAGGGTTCCCGACTCGCAACCGGTGACCAGGCGCGTGGCACCGCCAGGATCAATGAAAAACTGAGGGGTACTGTATCCGTCCCATGAAACCTGGTAATCGGTTACATTCACTTTGCCCAGGCTGTCGGTGACCTGTGAAAAAACAGGAGCGTCTGCCGGACCTGTTCGCTCGAAATAATTCAGGTTACCGCCTTTCTCCCCGATAATCAACTCTTCCTCCCCGTCTTTGTCCAGATCAAAAAGTTGTGGCGTACTGTAATCCCCGACATCGATTTGTTGGTAAAAGTATAGGGGATCGCTGAACCGGGGTTCCTGACCGGCTTCACCGGTGTTGAGCAACAGCACAAGTGAGCCGTCGGAATGACCTGCTAACAGGTCTGTCAACCCATCCCCGTTAAGATCACCGAAAGCGGGATAAAGACCGGTCAGCCCTTTTCCTGATAAGCTTGCGAGGTCGTTTGTAACCCATTCAAACAGAGGTTCCGTGGCTGTCCCCCGGTTCCTGAAATAAGCGATCCTGGAGGTGTAATCCGAGAAGAGGACACCCTGCCGGTAGTAAGAGGAATCGTAGTAGCCTCTGTTTCCGACAAAAAGATCTGTTAACCCATCTTTATCAAAATCATAAAGTACCGGGAAGGCGTTGGAGCCGAAATCCATCATCTCCCCTCGGAAAAAGCGATCGCTCCTGAAACTGTATTCCGGTAGTTCTTCGCTGCCGGTATTTTTATAAAACCAGATGCAGTTGTAATTATCCGAAGAAGCCAGGGCGGGATCAAATGGAGATATGACCAGGTCGCGTTTCCCGTCATTGTCCACATCGAGGCAGGAGACTGCGGGAAAGGAAAACAACCTGACGGTACGATCATATAAAGGAAAGAGCGTATCCTGCGATACCATGAAAGCTGAATCCACGGTTCCCCCGTTGGTCAAGGCGATCAATCCCGGGAAATCAACATCGCCCAGGATCAGGTCTTTCAGTCCGTCATTGTTGAGATCGATGGCCAACATGGTCGAGCCGGTGTGTTTGGGTTGCAAACCGGTTTCTTCCATATAGGGACACGGGGTACCCAGTTGAATATGATTGCCTCCTTCGCTCTCCTTAAACTTCCCCCAGCAGTGATCTTCCAGCCTGTAATCCAGACTGTCGCAGTTCCCGTAGCGTTCCATCGAGAGGTTTTTATGGTATTCGACATAGGAACCAAGTCCGAAAAAAGTCAACAGGTCGAGGTCGCCGTCGTTATCGATGTCGGCAATGGCGGGATAATCGACGCTGGTGACCAGGATTCCCACCTTTCCGGTGTAATAAAAAGATTCGAGTAAATCAGTCACCAGTTTGAATTTCAGGATGGTGTCAGATACATTCAAATAAACTTTCACCCCGCCAAGGCCATAGGTAAACAAGTCCATCCGTCCGTCGCAATTGTAATCGGCAGTGATGACCCAATCATGAAGTTCCGGAATTTGCGCCGCGTAGGAAGGAGCAGGTACGTAATCGACCATTCCGGGAGTTCCATGGTTCAGGAAGGTCAGTTTCCTGTTTCCGTGGCGGTCGAATATGAGCAGGTCAGGCCGTAGGTCGAGGTTCAGGTCAAGGGCGCAAAACTGGCAGGAGTTCACCCCGCCGGCCCATGGGTACTTCAGGAGCATGTCGGGCGTCTGTGACATCACCGCGAAAGTTGCTGACAGCCCCGGAAGGAGCAGGGAGAAGAAAAGAATCAGTTTGTTCACGGTTTTCATGCCGGTCCAAAGGTATTGATTCTTTTTTTACCTTTGAAAACAGCAATCGACACAGTATAACGTCAATTTTCTCACTTTCAAACAATTACCATGTCTCGTATTTTGGTCATCGATGATGAAAAAAGTATCCGGAACACCCTCCGGGAGATCCTTGAGTATGAAAAATACCAGGTCGATGATGCGCCCGACGGGGCAGAAGGGTTGCGGTTGATCCGTGAGAACCGTTACGACGCGGTTTTGTGTGATATCAAGATGCCTAAGATGGATGGATTGGAATTCCTCAACCAGGCGCTGACGATCACCGATTCCCCGGTAATCATGATCTCAGGTCACGGTACGATTGACACGGCGGTGGAGGCTATCAAGACCGGAGCGTATGATTACATAGCCAAGCCGCTCGATCTGAATCGGTTACTGGTCACATTGCGAAACGCGAAGGCAAGGACGGTGTTGCTGGATGAGACCCGGCTATTAAGGCAGAAGGTGGGGGCTGCTTACACGATGATTGGCGAATCACCTGCCATGGAGCAGATCCGTCAGTTGGTCGCGAAAGTGGCGCCGACCGAGGCACGGGTGTTGATAACAGGGGAGAACGGAACAGGTAAAGAGTTGGTGGCCAGGCATTTACATGCGCTCAGTCACCGTTCCCACGCACCCTTTATCGAAGTGAATTGTGCCGCAATACCTGCGGAGTTAATAGAGAGTCAATTATTTGGACATGAAAAGGGTTCATTTACTTCTGCGGTTAAGCAACATAAGGGTGATTTTGAGCAGGCTCACGGGGGTACTTTATTTCTCGATGAGATCGGTGACATGAGTCTTTCGGCCCAGTCGAAGGTGCTGCGGGCCTTACAGGAGAACAAGATCACCCGGGTGGGAGGCGAAAAGGAGATCCAGGTGGATGTCCGCGTGATCGCGGCCACCAACAAGAACATCCGGGAGGAAATACGGAATAAAACTTTCAGGGAAGACCTCTATCACCGGCTGAGTGTCATCATCATTGATGTTCCGCCATTGTCGGCCCGTTTGGACGACATTCCCCTGCTGGTTGACCATTTTATCCGCGAGTATTGTCAGCGTATCGGACGGGCGCCCATGGAGATCACTCCCGAAGCATTGGAAGTGATGCAGCAAATCCGCTGGACGGGGAACATCAGGGAGTTGAAGAACGTCGTGGAACGATTGGTGATCCTCAGTGAAGGGATCATCACGCCGGACGAAGTGAAACGGTACGTGATCTGAAAGTGCCCCGAAACCTCAGTAAAAACTGATCATTTCGGAGGTAGTTGGTGGAGCTGGAGGGATTCGAACCCTCGTCCAGACAAGTAGCAAAACTGCTTTCTACATGCTTATTTTCCGGTTGATTGTCGGAATCCGGCTGGCCGGAAACAGGCCTACCGAAAACTTAGCCCCTCGTTTTTCACCCGTGCAACGGGACAGTACACGGATTATCTCAACTTTTTCGATGCCTCTGTCGGAACACCGTTGAGAAAGGTTTTCCGGGAGACAAGACGCGCTTAATTTCTAAAATTAAGCAGCCAGTCTGTAAGAATAATTGTCGCCAGTTATTGGCTGTGTGAACTGACTTTTTACGAGGTCGGTGCACGAGGACTCGGCATGCTTACAATTCCACTTCCATGCTGTCAAAACCGGTCAGCCCCGGAAAGGAGTGCAAAGATACGACTTTTCTTCGAGATTCAGGATGTTATTGACGAATAAAGGAATATCATATTTTGTGTTGAAGATCTTATAGAGTTCGGCTAAAATCGGGAAATAATGCCCCACATCCAATTTTTTGGAAATCTCATTGAAAAAAACCTGGACTGCGGTCTTCCCTTCGAGTACCAGTTCGTGGGAAACATGTTCGGTGAAGAACCCTTTTCCTATGAGTAAGCCCAGGGTACGGTTCCGGCTCAGGTCATTTAAAGCGGTCAGGGCAAAATCACCGTACCCGCAATAGTTGAAGAGGGTCTCCTCTTTTCCACCAAAATAGTTGAGGATTTGCCGCATCTCCCTGAAAGTCTTTGTCAACACCAGGAACCTGAGGTTGGGGGAGTTGAACTGGGCATCCACGATCCCCATGACCACGGCATAGATGTTTTTCAGGATACTGAGAATTTCAACACC
>CALMDO010000258.1 GCA_937862805.1 uncultured Bacteroidota bacterium | reverse complement strand
GAGGGTACAGGTGTACCAGTCGGTATCGCGGCGACCTCCGTTATACCATGCCGTTCCACAGATGGTGGTTCCGCATGAAATGGGTTCGAAGGTCGGTATCGTCAGGTTGCAGCCGTTGTTTGTGGTATCACCGCAAACCTCAAGTTCGGCAGTTGCTCCCTGCGGGCAATCGATGTAGCGGGTGCGGAAGGTCTTCTTGATCCACAGGCTGAAGTCGGTTTGACCGCAAACGGTACGGACATAAACATCATATTCCGTTCCCGCGGTCAGATTGCTCATGGTACAGGTCGGGTTGGTTGTCACATCGACAATGGTTCCCGTACCCTGGACAAAGTTTTTCAGCCCATATTCGACCGTCCAGTGAGCGACCGGTGTGTTCACCGACGGGGTCCAGTTCGCAACAGCGGAGGTCTTCGTAACTGTTGCCATGGGAACCTGGAGGTTCGTAGGTACGTCGCAGGAGTAAATGGTCACTTCCACAGGACCTGCTGCTTCCGGTGATTCACCCATCGGATAAACCGCTTTCACGGTATAGCTGTAAGTGCCTGGTGCAAGTCCCGCGTCAGTGTAATACTGATTGGCGACGGGTGTCGCGTTCAGCTTGGTAGCGCCACGATAAATATTATATCCAGTTACGGGCCAAGCGCTGCCTAAAGGCTGATGATCGTTATTGATTCCGGATCCGGCAGGCAGGTTTATGCCAGGCTGGAAGGGGTAAACATCTCCCAGGTAGCCTTCAAGGCCGTTGGTCACAACTTTGGAGAGTTGAAGCGGAGTGGTGGGATCTCCTGCAGGCTTGGTCTCTGTGATCGGGATAAGCGGAGATTCAGGACCTGCGGAGGGATCGGAAACCCATCCGTGAATGTTCCAGTTATAAGGAAGTCCGGCTTCACTGCCCATTTCATACCAGGTACCTGCTTCATAAAGGAAATTTTTATTGCTTACGTATGCCGTGCCGTCATCACATCCCGCAGGATACATAGCGGCACCATAAGAGAGTTCATAGCCGAACCACAGATCCTGAGTCCCGGAAATATTAATGGGAGTCGTGAGCGTTACTTCGTTCCATGAGCTGGCCGTGATGCCCGTCAATGGTTGGGAGTAGATTTCGGTCGGGGGTTCAGCTCCTTCCCAAACCTTCAGAGTCCAGGAAAGTCCTGCATAACTTGTCGCGTAAAAGGAGATTTTTGAGAGTTCTTTCCCTGCATACTTTGAGATATCGCTGGCAGCAAATCTGACAACAGCAGAGAAAGTTCCGGCAGAGGCGCTTCCGATACCATAGAGATTGGTTCCGTTATCCCAGAAAATCCATTGATCAGGTTCATAACCGGGTGCTAGCCAGGTCAGATACGTGTTGTACTGGTTCTGGACTTCAGCTTGCAAACCCTTGGGAGGATCCAGTTGATATTGCAGGTTGAAATTACGGGTGGTCGTCTGGTTTTGGGTAATTGCAACGCCCGTTGCGGTGCCGGGTTGGTATCCGGTTTTTGAACAGGTGACGTCGTAAGTGCCAACCGGTATATTCTGGATCTGGTAGAAGCCATTGACGTCTGTTTCTGTACTGAAGGTGCTAACAGTAACTGTCGCGTGGTCGATGACCTCTTCACCGGAAGGATCGTAAACATGACCTTGTAAAGTTCCGGCAGGCAAAGGTTCCACAACATTTATGGTATAATCATGGAATACCCCATAGGATCCGGTATAGCAGGGATCCGGAAAATCGGAATCTGCTGCCCCGATCCTCAGCCGGTGGTTCCCCAGTGGTGCACCTGCCGGAATATCGAATGAGCCTTCCAGCGTGGTCGGGCTGGCCGATGTGGAGGTGCCTGAATAGACTGAATCTCCTGGATCGGTGAAATCGAGGTCATTATTCCAGTCGATCCAGATCATGGTATTGTAAGTATACCCGGTTTCAAAAGTAATGGCGATAGGAACAGTGGAATTCTGATTGACATCGGTCACCAAGTTAGAATAATTACCATAGTTGCCTGGAACCGGCAGTACCGGTGGCGTGTTGTCGATGGTGCCGAAGGTCACGTTGGTAATTCCATTATCATCCACAGAAGTGGGAGCCGGGGTACAGTAATCGATCGAGAATGTTTTGGGTCCCGACCAGTCGCTGAAGCTGGTTGTGCAGTTTGTCCGGACATAGAAATCATATTCCGTAAATGGGGAGAGACCTGTAAGGTGTACCGGATTGACAGTGGTAGCTGTCCCGGCAGGTGTGGGAGTATAACCCGCAGCACCATACTGGTACTCCCAGGCTGAGCCTGAACTTGTCCAACCGATGTTGACTTCCGTCATACTTGTCGCTTCCGCTGTCAGGTTGTTTGGAGCAACACACGAGGGGGTATGGTACAAGGCGATATCATCAATACTCAGGTAATAAGGCGTAGAAGTTAATACCCCATGGATACCGATAAAATAATCGCCGGTGGTTGCAGGAGTGAATACGCCAGTAAGGTATTGATAATCACCATTGATGATAACTGTGCTTGCAATGATCGTTTCGGTCATTCCCGCTGCAGTCCCGGTCGTTCCGTATTTGACTTCAAGGTTTGCTCCGGTTGTCACATCCTGCCTTGCATAAATATCAAAGGTGTACGATTGGCCGGCAGTAAGATGGAACTGTCGGAAAAGCCAGGTGTCGGCGCTCCAGTGCAGGTACGCATTGAAGGTACCGGAATGGGGCGTGCGGTTATAGCTGGTCAGGCTGCTGTTGGCCATCCAATTGTAAGAGCCGGTCACAATTTGCTGGGTATAGCATCCTGCGACTGCAGTTTGATCAGTGAAACCTGTCTCAAATCCTTCATTGAAAGGATAAGTGGAAACGATGTTGCAAAAGGTTGCTGCATTGGCTGTGGCGCCGGTCGAATAATAGACGTAGGGGTCAACCGACCAGATTTTATAGTAGTAAGGTGTACCGGGGGTCAGGCCTGTATGTTGGAAAGCCGCCAAGGTTCCCTTATAGATAACGGTTCCGCCTCCGGTGATGGGATCACCCACGTTGAGGGCGGCACCGTTGACAGGATCGCCGAAGGTGGCGGTGCTGTTGGTCGCGATCACCACATTATGACCAGAAGTATTCAGGGTCCAACCCAGATTGATTTGTGTAGTACTAAAAGTAGTCGCGGTGAAACCAGTGGCAGGATTCACACCGGGGGTGGCACTGCCTGATACGCCTGTTGAATAGTTGGTTCCGTTGTAGGAGAAGGCTTTGTAATAATAAGGAGTAGCCGGAGTCAGGCCGGTATGGTGTACCGGTGATGATACGCCGATGTACAGGACGGTACCGCCTGCCAGCGGGTTACCTACTACCGGTGTACCGGTCGGTGTTTCAAAGGTTCCGGTGGCATTCCAGACAAGAACAACGTTGTTGCTGCTGGCGTTAGGAACGAAGGAGATATCGATCTGTTGGGAGTTAATAGAGGTAACGGCAAAGGATCCCGGATTGACCACTCCGCCCGCAATACCGGCGAATTCATCAGCGCCCGTGCAGGGTGTGGGAGCCCTCAGGTCACCATCAATATCATCCGTGATGGTGATGGGGGTGGTGATGGTGATACCACCGCTCATGCAGTAGGTTGGCGTTGTGGTGGAAATATGAAGGTTGTACGGTTTGGTAGCAACATTTATAAAGGGCGGCAGTTCCCTGAATGAGGAGGCATCGCGCGGTCCGACGAGGGTAAGATAACCCGCCATATTGTAGGTCGTAGTGCCGTCATAAAAAATCGCGTGGGTGGCATCTTCCGGATTCCCTGCATAGAAGCAGTTGTTATTGGAATTGGCCGAATAGGTTGTCAGGGTGCTACTGCTCCTTCTGTAGGCGGCGGTAATTCCTGTCCCGCTGGGCGTGGAAGCATTCACCAGGATGTTGTTGCGCAGATCGACCGTGGGGGTAGTGGAAGCGTAGAGGGCGGAGCTTCCGAAGAGCGTGCCCGTACTGCTGGCATTGAGGTACACGGTGTTATAAAATACATTCACCGTGGTTCCTCCTCCAATGTATATCCCGTTTACCGGATTGGCAGCATTGGCTATGGGAGCCGTGATGTCGCTGACGACATTGTTGTAGATATGGGTCAAAGCCCCACCGCTAATGTAAATCCCGTGGGCCGCACCGGCTGCGTTAGTGTTGGTCAGGGCGCTCACCTTGTTTTTATAAATACTGGTAGCGGTGCCAACGTTGTTGTAAATACCATAGACCGTGCCGCTACCGGCGTTGGATAAACCATAAACCGTGTTGCCGTAAGCAGTCAATGAAACGGGAGCCGTGCTCGCCCCAAGATAAATTCCATAAATGGCCGTTGTGCTTGATGCATTGGGATTATTGAGGTTGAACACATAGTTGTTGGAAACATTGGAATTGGCAGCGCCATAACCTTCATAAATCCCGTAAATGGCAGAAGTACCTGCTGTAATGTTGGACACCGTATTATTGGTTATCACAGCTGCCTGGGAAGTGGAAGTATAATGCCGGATACCATAAAATTCAGAAGCACCGGTAAGGGTAATGCTGGAGAAGTTGTTGTTGTTGATGGTAGCGGTACCTGCAGAGGGTGAGCCGTAGTTATAATATCCATACAACAGCCCGGCACCCGTTTTATTGATCGTTCCCGTGGTCACATTCCCGTCAATCGTAATATTGGGGGTGGAGTTGGAGCAATAGATCAGGTACGAGGTAGTGGTGGAAGCAAAAGTACCAAAGCCAAAAGTATTGTTGTTGATCGTGATGGAGGTACAAGTCTGTCCGTTATAGATGCAGTGCGCTCCTCCCGTCGCCCCCTGGTTCAGGGTGATGTTGTTGTTATTGGCAACGAAATTCCCCCCCAGACTGGAACTGGACATGAAAATGCCATAGAGGGTACCTGTTGCATCACTGCCGCCACCGCCTTTGTTATCAATTGTATTGTAACTGATTGTCGGAGAGGTTTGGTAAATAAGGTAAACACCATAGGCTGATCCTGTGTTGTTACCGGCGAAATTGGAAATGGTGTTTCCGTGTCCGGCAGTTCCCACGACGACATTCTGGTCATAGAAATCATAGGTCGAAGACTGGTTATACCCTCGAAGGACGATCCCTGCAAAAACATTGCTGATCGTGTTGCCTGTTATGACAAGGTTTTCCACTCTTCCGCCTGTCGAGGTCACCGTGATACCGGTGGCAGAGGACACCGTAGACGTTGCATCATTGTTGGATGAATAGATTCCTGCGATGGTACCACGGGTACCTTTGTTCATCGTGATGACCGCATTTTTAATGGTAGGGCTTTTGCAGGCATCCGTAACACTGGCTTTCCGAAGATAGTATCCGTATTCGATACCAGGTGCAGTGGCAGTCACCGAAATACCGTCAAAAGTAACATAATCGGATCCCTCGATGATGATCACCGCGTCGCCCTGGGCGCCCAGTGTCGTAGTGACCAAAGTACCTGTATCCGACCTGGTGATCAGAGGATTGGCGCCGACTCCACTTTTCTGGAAGACAATCGGATCGGTCGCAGTGCCCGTTGCAGTTAAAAGAATCGGGGCAGTAACAGTTTCCGTGTGACCAACTGCAACATTAAAAGTCACTCCGCCACCTCCGACCCCTTGTGTGTTAAGAGCGGAAACAGCCGCTTCAATGGTCGCGTAATCACCCGGAATTGACTTGTTGCCAGATAGTTGGCCCAATACAACTCCGGAGATGAAAAATGCCGCAAGCAGCATTAGTAGAAATTTTTTCATACTTTTTGTTTTTGGTTTCTGAATTCGTGAATTCTTGAGGGGAAAT
>CALMDO010000257.1 GCA_937862805.1 uncultured Bacteroidota bacterium | reverse complement strand
TACGATGTAGCCCAGTACAGGGTTTGGGCAGGTACCCGTTTTGACTGGTTCCGGAAGAAGAAAAAATAGTACCTTTGTTCCCGGGAGGATTGATCCATGGTTTACATAACACGAAGAGAACATTTCAGCGCCGCACATCGACTGTTTCTTCCTCATTACGAGGAGGATCAGAATGTTGATGTGTTCGGAAAGTGCTCCAACCCCAACTGGCATGGACACAATTATATCCTTTATGTCACGATCAAAGGAGAACCTGACCCGGAAACCGGGCTGGTGATCCACCTGCGAAAAGTCAGTCAGTTAATCCGGAAACAAGTTTTGGAAAAGGTGGACCATAAAAATCTGAACCTGGAGGTTGATTTTTTACAGGGAAAGGTGCCCACCAGCGAGAACATCGCGATAGGTATCTGGGATGCATTGGAACAGGGTATCAAAGCCCTGGGCGCATCGCTGCATTCCATCAGGCTTGAACAATCTGAAAATAACATCATAGAATATTTTGGCAACTGATCCGTTTAACTTCTTAAGATGAATGACAATAAAAAAATGATTTACGAAAAAATAGAAGAATACGATACCCGGACCACCAATGAACTGGCAATCCATTACAAAGAGGTGCTCCGGCTTATTGGCGAGAACCCCGACCGGGAAGGATTGTTGAAAACCCCCCAACGGGTCGCCAAAGCCATTCAGTTTCTCACTCAGGGCTACAACCTCGATCCCAGAGAAATTCTGAACTCTGCCAAATTCAGAGAAGATTACAGGGAGATGGTGATTGTCAAGGATATTGAGATCTATTCGCTGTGCGAACACCACATGGTGCCTTTTATCGGAAAAGCGCATGTAGCTTATATTCCCGATAAATACATCACCGGCCTGAGTAAGATCGCACGGGTCGTGGAGATCTACGCCCGCCGGCTCCAGGTGCAGGAACGACTCACCATGCAGATCAAAGAGGCCATTAACGATACACTGAAACCCCTGGGAGTGGCAGTCGTGATTGAGGCACAACATTTGTGTATGGCCATGCGGGGGGTACAAAAACAAAATTCTGTCACCACCACCTCCGATTTCGTGGGCGCTTTCGAACGGGATAAAACCCGCGCCGAATTCCTCCACCTGATTGGCACAAAACTTCATTGAACTGTTGACGAACCCTTCCCTCGAAGGCCGTCTGTGAAACAGGCAACTTTGAAATATTGATAATCCATTTGTATTTGAAATTTGTTCATTAATCCACGCAAAAATGATGTTCGAACAATCCAATAACAACAATTATTTCACCACCCCGGCGGGAGGCCGGGAAATGGTTATATCAAAATCGTTTATGGCTCAGGTATTTGGCTGGATGTCTTTGGCGATGGCCGTGACAGCACTGACCGCTTTCTGGTTTGCCTCTTCCGAATCGCTGATCCGTAGCCTGGTAAATAGTGAAACCGGTGGGCTGACCGGACTGGGTTGGTTTGTGACCCTGGCTCCCATCGGGTTTGTACTGCTGATGTCCTTTGGTTTTCAACGCCTTTCGGGAGGAATATTGACCCTTTTGTTTTTGGCTTTTGCCGTTTTGATGGGGATGAGCCTGAGTTTCATCCTTCTGGTTTACACCTCCGCTTCTGTTTTTAAAACCTTTGCTGTTACCACGATCATGTTCGGGGTAATGGCTGTGACCGGCTATACCACCAAGACCGACCTGACAAAATTCGGATCTATCATGATGATGGGACTGATTGGTTTGATGGTGGCGATGCTGATCAACTTTTTCATGCAGAGCGCTGCTATGGATTACATCATCAGCATCATCGGCGTATTGATTTTCACGGGTTTGACTGCTTATGATGTTCAACGGCTGAAAAAAATCGGATCCGGGGCCGGGGAGTACGGGACAGAAAATGTGAGAAAACTCAGCATTCTGGGAGCCCTGACGCTTTATCTTGATTTCATTAACCTTTTCCTCTTCCTGCTTCGCTTTATGGGCGACAGGAAATAACCTGAAACCACATGAATGCTTATGTTTTTCCCGGTCAGGGAGCCCAATTCACAGGGATGGGGCAATCGTTATACGAATCCTCTCCGCTGGCGCGACAAATGTTTGAAAATGCCAATGAAATCCTCGGTTTCCGTATTACTGACCTGATGTTTTCGGGAACCGATGAAGACCTTCGCCAGACCAAAGTAACCCAACCGGCCATCTTTCTTCATTCGGTGATCCTGGCAGCCACCCTTGGAGCGCAGTTCAAACCGGATATGACGGCCGGCCATTCATTGGGAGAGTTTTCAGCTCTTGTCGCTGCCAGGGCGTTATCGTTCGAAGACGGGTTACGACTGGTTGCCGCCCGGGCCTCGGCCATGCAGAAAGCCTGTGAAAAAGAACCCTCCACCATGGCAGCCATCCTGGGCCTGGATGATGAAAAAGTGGAATCCATCTGTAAAACCATTCCCGAAGTGGTGGTTCCGGCCAATTATAACAGTCCCGGGCAACTGGTCATTTCAGGCAGCATCAGGGGGATCGAATTAGCTTGTGAAGCGCTTAAAGCGGCTGGTGCACGGCGGGCCCTTCCGCTGAAAGTCGGCGGTGCTTTTCATTCACCGTTGATGGAACCCGCCCGGGTTGAACTGGCAGAAGCCATCGACCGCACCCTGGTCAACCTGCCAATTTGTCCTGTTTATCAGAATGCCACTGCTGAAAGGACCACCGATGCGGGTGTCATTAAAGTCAACCTCATCGCCCAACTTACGGCGCCGGTGCGTTGGACTCAAACCATCAGGAATATGGTGAACGACGGGGCCACCCATTTTACAGAAGTCGGACCGGGTAGTGTACTGCAGGGGTTAATCCAGAAAATTGCCGGAACCGTTACAGTGGCGGGCGCCTGACCAAGCAACAGGGTCAGGCGTTGATCATCGCTTGTTGTATTGATTTTCGTAGTATTTTTGGTACTCGCCGGAGGTAACCTGGTTCATCCACTCATCATTGGACAGGTACCAATCGACGGTTTTCTCGAAACCTTCCTCAAACTTCAACAAAGGTTCCCACCCCAGCTCTTTTTTTATTTTAGAAGCATCGATGGCGTATCGCAGGTCATGGCCGGCGCGATCTTTCACGAAAGTTATCAGGCTTTCCGAGGCCCCTGCCGAACGTTTCAGTTTACGATCCATGATCGAACACAACAGACGGATCAGGTCGAT
>CALMDO010000256.1 GCA_937862805.1 uncultured Bacteroidota bacterium | reverse complement strand
CTGATCGACATGAACATGCCTCCTGATTCCGGATGCGTGGAACGGATCTCCGACCGGTATATTGACAATTTCAAAGGCGTTCCCACCAGTACGGAGTTCAGGATGCTTGATATCAATTAGTATTAATTCTTCAGTATAATGTTGCTCTATCTTATCATCGTCGGTACTATTCTTATCAGCGGTTCGCTGATTTTCCTGATAAAAACCGATGACAAGCTTGTTCTTCGCTTCTTGTTAGCTTTCAGCGGCGCTTTCCTTATCGGGATCACCTTTCTGAAACTGGTTCCCGAGGTGTTCAGGAACTCAACCACATTCACCGGGCTGTTCGTACTTGCCGGATTCCTGTTGCAGGTAATGCTGGAACTGATCACCGAAGGCGCTGAACATGGCCACCGCCACCAACATACCGAAGGGGAACGGGTATCCCCCTTCTTATTGCTGATCGGTTTGTCGATCCACTCTTTTTTAGAAGGAATGCCCATTGTGGATGGTTTTGACGCGAAACTCCAACACACCTTAGTCATCGGTATCGTGGTTCACAACATTCCTATTTCGCTGACTCTGATGAGCCTTTTCCTCCATTATGGCTGCTCAAAATGGAAGTCATTTCTCTATCTTACCATTTTCGCTGTGATGACACCGCTGGGCTCCCTTGTCAGCCGGTTGCTCGACGCCTCTCTCCTCGGATCCATGGATGGATGGTTCAACAATATTCTGGCGGTGGTCATTGGTATTTTCCTCCATGTTTCTACTTCAATTCTCTTCGAGACTGAAGAGAACCATCAGTACAACCGGCGGAAGTTCCTGACAGTATGCGGCGGTTTGGGTGTCGCTTTGTTAATTTCTCTGCTTTGAGACGGAAAAATTTGAGAAATTCAAAAGTTGTTGTACTTTTGCAGTCCCAAATCCTTAACGGATTTATGCCCAGGTGGTGAAATTGGTAGACACGCTACTTTGAGGGGGTAGTGGCCCCAGGCTGTGCAAGTTCGAGTCTTGTCCTGGGCACAGCAAACGAAAAAAGGCTGTATCGGAAACGGTACGGCCTTTTTTATTTCCGATCCCCTCATCCGAAAAAGAATTTTTTTGGAAAATTTCTAAATATGAATTTTTTGTGTATATTTGAGAAAATCTAAGCCATGAAAAGAAAATCTACCTCCGTTCTCTTTCTTCTTTTTTGTGTGTTGTGGGTTTCAGGACAGGTGGTCGTTTCGCCTTCAGGGTACATCAAACATACATTTAAAGACAGCGATGGGAAATTGATCGATGAGATTATTGTCCCGGGGAAACCACCTGATTACCGGATGCCTGCTGCGGTACCCACCCGGGCTGCGGTGATGTTGACCAATGTGCCTGCCTATGACTGGTCGTTTGGATGTTCAGCCACTTCGGCAGCCATGATGGCAGGATTTTATGACCGGACTTACGATGCAAACATTTACACAGGGCCGGCCAACGGGGGTGTGGCGCCCTTGGACAACAGCGTGTGGGGGTCGGTGAACATCGGCGGCGAGGTACGCAAACAGTGCCCCCTGAGCGCCACACGTAACGGCGTGGATGGCAGGGCCATCAAGGGCCATGTCGATGATTTCTGGGTACTATACGGAAGTTCGTCACCCGATCCCTATATCGGGAATTGGACCATGCATACCTATGGAGAGTGTACCGGTGATTACATGGGAACCAACCAATCGGCTTTGGCAAATACCGATGGTTCGACCACTTTTTATAATTACACCAATGGGAGTCCGCTTTATGATTACGAAGCCGGCCCCGGACACAAAGACGGTTGCCGGGGTATGCGACAGTTTTTTGAATCAAGGGGATGCGCGGTCAATTTCAATTATTCACAATATATCTATGGTTATAACGGTAATACGCTGGGCTTCACTTTTAGTCAGTACATGCAGGAGATCGATGCCGGCCGGCCGGTAATGATCCAGGTCGCCGGGCACTCCATGCTGGGTATTGGTTATGATGCTGCTACCAACCTCGTCTATCTGCACGATACTTGGGATTACTCTACCCACTCCATGGTATGGGGCGGGTCGTACTCGGGAATGCAGCATTACGGGGTAACTGTCCTGGCTTTGGGATCAACGACGCCAACCATCGTTGTATCTCCTCTTTCCATGGAGCAGGAACTCCAGTCTCAAGCGATGGCTGCCCGATCCATGAAAATCTATAACACGGGAACAGCTCCCCTGAATTTCAACATTGAGACAGTTTATCCTACCCCTAAGGCAACCCTTCAGGGGAACGGTTATGCGGGGCAAAACACCGGGTTGGGACAAACCGTTACCGCGACCGAAGGATGGCTCAGCGTCGTACCGGATGAGGGAACGGTTGAAGCCGGTGATTCAATTGAAATAGCAGTCATTATTGACGCAACCGGACTGAACCCAGGCCAGTACGAAGGATTGATTTCGGTTACAAGCAATGATCCGATCCACTCCACAGTTGATGTTTCGGTGACTTTGACCGTACAACCTGCAGGACCTTTCCCACTGAATGAGGACTGGTCGTCGGGAGACATCATACAGAACCAATGGAATTTTAATCCTTCGCAAGGCAACTGGATGGTGCAGGGTTCTTATGGGAATGAGCCTCCTGCTATCTATTTTTACTGGGACCCGAGCTACACGAATTATGATTTTTCGTTGGTTTCCAGAGCGATTGACGCGACGGGGATCAATGATAACATTACGCTGGTTTATGATCTTTTCTTAAGTTCTTATTCTTCTGAGACCCTTGAAAATTTAGCAGCAGAAGTCTGGGACGGCACAGCCTGGCGACTGGTCAGGATACATGACAACAGCAATGGTGACATTGGCTGGACCACTTTTAGGGCCGATCTTTCATCGTACACTCTCAACCGTTGTTTTAACGTCCGGTTCCGGGTTTATGGGGAAACAACCTTCAACATTAATTACTGGGTTATCGATAATATCAGGGTTGTTCGAAAAGTGCTCAATGCTGATCCTTCATCACTCGAGGTGAACCTGGCTGTCGGGGAGCACTCTTCCACATCGTTCAACCTGATCAATGAAGGGGCCACCCCGGTGTCGTGGGTTGGCTTTGTCGGGGAAGGAGGGGGATCTAAGGCGAAAGTCGCGCGAAACCCATTGACTCCTCCGGGTACCAGGCCTCCGAAACCGATCCTTTTTCCTGAAACGATTGCAAAGCCCATGGTGCCGACCCTTGTGGGAGTCCCGCGCATCCCTGATGGCAATCCATCGCGAGCAGCTGTTTCCGGTTCCCATATTTACTATGATCAGACCGGTCACCGTTCTTCACAGGGAGGAGTTGCTTCGCAGATGTTCACTGATCTCCCGACCTATCAATGTCTCGCAGCGGATGATTTCATCATCCCTGAAGGAGTAACATGGGATATCAACCACGTTTTCGTGGAGGGAACTTTTGCCAACGGTGGGTATGTCGTGCCGACGGTGGATGTCCATTTTTTCCTTGACTTGGAAGGGTACCCCGGTCCCGGGATCGCCTCTTTCTCTGGAATCCCGGCCCTCTCCACTCCCGATGGCGATGTGGATATTGACCTTCCTGATGATGTTCATTTATCCGGAGGCCATTACTGGATGACTGTGGCTGCGGTTATGGATTTTTCTACCCATGGACAATGGTACTGGCTCCGGGAACAGGCGCCCACCTTGCTGAATGAATTTGCCTGGGAAAATCCCGGAGGTGGTTTCGGGAGTTGCACAACCTGGTGTTATGGCTCCTCAGCTCTTGACGGTCCGGATT
>CALMDO010000255.1 GCA_937862805.1 uncultured Bacteroidota bacterium | reverse complement strand
AAGAGATTAAAAGAGGAGACCTTGTCATTCCCGATCAGTTCATCGATTTTACCAAACACCGGGTTAATACCTTTTATGACCACTTCGAAAACGGAAATATAATCCATGTCTCCATGGGTGATCCTTTCTCGGACTACCTCAGGAACAAGTTGATCAGGGGATGCGAATCCCTGGGAATCTCATTTCATGAACGGGGTACCATAGTGACCATTGAAGGCCCCCGTTTCTCAACCCGTGCCGAGTCTTCCATGTTCAGATTGCTGGGCGCCGATGTCGTCAATATGAGCCTGGCACCTGAAGCCGCTCTGGCTAAGGAAGCCGGAATCCCCTATGCTGCCATCGCACTCTCTACCGACTACGATTCGTGGAAACAGAATGAAGAACCGGTGACATGGGACAATGTATTCAAGGTCTTCGGGGAAAATGTCAAACGCGTCACCTCGTTGCTGGTTCATGTTTTACAAACCGATCAACTGCTTTAAGATCATGAAAAAAATCCTTGTAATCCTCCTTTTCATCGGTCCCTGGAGCATTCTATACGGCCAGAATCAGGGAAATGAAAACCCGCTTTATCCCCCTCCCCAGAACCCGGCCAACGTGGAAAGATCGATGAACAATCTGCCCATTCTTAGTGAGACCCGCTCAATGATAGAACAAGCAATGGGATGGACACTGCAAGATGATGGGAAATGGATTTCACAGGAAAACAGAATCTTATACAGCAAAGCCGAATTCAATAACTCAGGAAAAACATTTTATAAACTGGGAAAAGAAAATTTTGAAATCATCGAGTTGAGAGACCTGGTTTTTGGGAACGACAATTATGTCGTCATGATCATCCGGTTCAGGACAGGCTATTACGAATTTCCCATCCTTATGGAAGGGTGGCACAACCAGCAAGGCCTCTCTTTCTTCGTCTTTAAAAATGAAAAGCTCAATGAGGTCATCCCGGAAAAAATGGAATTCAACAAGGTGTATATCACCAACATGGAACTGGTTTCCAGCGGCACCATGGTGAATTATGACAAAAGTACGATCAACTCCACCATTGCTTACAGCATTCAGAAAACCCTTACTGAAAAAACAATCGCGTCGCACAATCTGCTGATCGCCATCTGGCCTGTGCAAACCAGCGGACAAACCCTGATGCGGTTCCGGTTGGTCCAGGTAATGAACAAAAAGAAGTTTTACCTGCCTTATCTTGACCCAAAAAATCGGGATAAACTCTTCAGAACTTCATATTATGAGATCGATTTCAATACATTCCGGAATTTTATTCATTATTCAGGAGGCGGGATAATCCAACCCTTTAGCGGAAATCCTCAGAATGCGGATGAATATTACAAGAGAGGTGTTTCTAATTATTCCAGCGGAAACTACTACCAGTGTATTACCGATCTGACCATGGCCGCCAAATATAGTCCCTATTCCGACTTCTTCCTCACCTTTGCCTACCGCGCCAACGCCCGGCAAAAAACAGGAGATTATACCGGAGCATTGCAGGACTTCGACCGGGCAGTCTCTCTCAGGCCGGCTGACCAGTCGTACTACAACGCATGGCTCACTACCATCTATAACAGGGGCATTGCCCGAAAGAACCTAAAAGATGTGAATGGCGCCTGCCAGGATTGGCATACCGCCGTCCAGATGGGATTAAAAGATCAGGAGATTGAAACCGCTATCAAAGAAAATTGTAAAAACTTCCGTTTCACCGGCTCCACACTCAATTACACCACGGTCTCTTCTGCTTCCCCGGGCACCGGTTCCGTGAATGAAAATGACTACTTTAAAGTGTATTGGGACGGGGTCTGGAAGTACGAAAACGGGAACTATGCTGAAGCGCTTCGTGCCCTCAACAGAGCTAACGAACTTAAACCCCAGGCCAATCCCTTCGGAGTTTATTCATACAGGGGACAATGCAAATTGAAACTAAACGATTATGCAGGTGCTATCCAGGACTTTGATTATGCCATAGCAGTAGCGACATCTCAAGCGGGTGATAACAATCTGCGGATGGTTTATTACAACCGTGGTTTGGCCAATTTTTTCCTGGGAAATACACCCACCGCCTGCAACGATTTCCAGAAAGCAATCAATGAGGGGATGAATGATCCCCAATCGCTCTCATTTATTAAACAGGTTTGCAAATAATTACCGGGGGTCAGTCTCCGGCAGTCACCGTGTGATGCCGCTTCCCATCTTTGTAAGCCACCACGAAAGCATCGCGGATCCCTTTCATGACCATTCTATCCCGCCATTCACGGGCAGTTGCCATATTGGTAAAACGATCGATGACGTACCGTGTCAAGTTCCCTTCCTGTTCTTTCCTGACCGGTTGTTCAATCTTATATTTTTTGCGAATCCATTCGGTACTGTAATTTTTTTTCTCGAAAGCAAAAATCTGAACCGTGTATTCAAAATTCTCAGCAGGAGAAAAGTGTTGTTCTGCCTGTACAGGAACCACCGGCATTACCATCACTGGTTGAGGTATTACTGAGGGAGTGCTGTAATAGGGATAATCCCTGAGCTTGTTTGAGCGGGGATTTCCGCTCTTTCCGAGGGAATAACTGACACCAAAAGAAAGGTAATCATACACATCAAGTTTGAAACCACCCTTCACCTGATCGACAAGGTCGGAGGTGATCATGCGAAAGGTCCATTCCCCGGAAAGTGAAATCCTGTCGGTAATCCTGAATATGGCCCCTGCTCCGAAAGGGAATACAGCTGCAGTACGCCACTGCCGGGGATTTGGGACAGAGCCGACAATGGCATCCTCCATGTAATCGGTCTGAAGGGTATTCCAATTGATCATCCCGATACCCAGGGTACCGTAAACAGAGACTTTCCGGGATGGTTTGGGTTTAGAAAAAAGGTTCGAGAAATTGATGATCCCGTTAACATTGAGTTCAACAAATCCACCCTTGAATTTTTTTAAAACCTGATAACCGTTGGAGGAAACCCCTTTCTTCCCATTCAACCCTCCCCCCAGCAATTGCCCTCTTACGGAAAAGACAGGAGATAATTCCCTGATAACAAAAGCGCCTCCGGCAATACTTACCGTACCGGAAATACCCACTTTATAGGGGTTGAGATCGCCATAGAAAAAATCCGGACCTATTTGCACTCCTACTTGCCAGGCTGATTTCCCTTTTAAAAGCAAAGGTTGAACGGAAGAACCTTGCTGGCCTGATGCGACCACCACGTGAAACAACAACAAAAGCCCGATAAAATATTTCAGAATCCTCTTGGATTTTGCCATGGTCATGTATTCTGATCCAAAATTATAACGAATGAGGTGAAAATTCCCGCTCAGAAAGAATTTTCTTTAAACATGTTGTTAACATCCAAAGGGTCACATAAAAAAGAACCTCGGTTAACTGCTAACCGAGGTTCTGTGACTTTCTGAATCGCTTCAGGATCATCGAATATAACGGAAGTTCCGGCCGAGATATTTGGCGGTGATTCCCAGTTGTTCCTCAATCCGGAGTAACTGATTGTACTTGGCGATCCGGTCGGTGCGGCAGGCTGATCCGGTTTTGATCAGGCCGGTATTGAGTGCTACAGCAAGATCGGCGATTGTCACATCCTCGGTTTCTCCCGAACGGTGGCTTATTACTGCAGTATAGCCACTCCTGTACGCCATGTTCACGGCGTTGATGGTTTCGCTGAGAGTACCGATCTGGTTGACTTTGATCAGAATGGAGTTGGCAACATTTTTGCGGATTCCCTGCGCAAGGCGCTCCACGTTGGTCACAAAAATGTCGTCGCCCACCAATTGGATCTTACTTCCTAACTCTTTGGTCATCAGTTTCCATCCGTTCCAGTCATCTTCTGCCATCCCATCTTCGATAGAGATAATCGGGTAGCGTTTTACCCAATCTTTCCAGAAAGAAACCATCTCTGCAGGGGTCAGTTTGTCACCCGTCGATTTCTTGAGATGGTACACGTTTTCTTCCGGGATAAAATATTCGGATGAGGCCGGGTCGAGGGCGATGCAGATATCTTTTCCTGGTTCATAACCTGCTGTTTCAATGGCTTTTATGATTACCGTGAGGGCTTCTTCATTCGATTTAAGGTTCGGTGCAAAGCCACCTTCATCGCCGACATTGGTAGAATACTTACTTTTTTTCAGTACATTTTTCAGGTTATGAAATACTTCAGCGCCCATGCGGATCGCTTCGTTGAAGGAGGTTGCTCCGACCGGCATGATCATGAATTCCTGGAAATCGATACTGTTATCAGCATGGGATCCTCCGTTTAGAATGTTCATCATGGGAATGGGCAGAGTCTGGGCCGATACCCCTCCAATGTAGCGGTAAAGTTCCTGTCCGGTAACCTGGGCTGCAGCATGGGCGGCAGCTAAGGAGACGCCCAGGATGGCGTTGGCTCCCAGCTTTGCTTTATTGGGTGTACCATCGAGTTCGATCATTTTATTGTCGATTTCGATCTGGTCGGCTACGAACATACCCTGGACTTCAGGTGCAATCACGTTGTTGACATTATGGACAGCTTGTAAAACACCTTTGCCCAGGTAGAATTTCTTGTCCCCGTCGCGGAGTTCAACGGCTTCATGAATTCCGGTGGAAGCTCCGGAAGGAATGGCGGCACGGCCAAGGATGCCGTTGTCGGTGATAACATCCACTTCGATGGTCGGGTTCCCGCGAGAATCAAGGATCTGACGGGCATGTACTGATAATATTGTGCTCATGGTCTGTTGTTTTTAGTTGGTCATTTGTAAGAATGAAAAAAGGACAACATGACGAAACGTTATCCTTTTTTAATGTCGTACTGCGAATCTAAGGCTATTCTTTGGGCTTTTCTTCCTCAGGGGCCGTTTGATTATCCGGTTCGGCGGGTTTAACTTCCTTATCTACAGCATTTTTCTTGGTGTTACTTCTTCTTCTGCGGGTTGATTTGGCTTTCCCTTCTTCTTTCCCTGCCAACATGGTTTCATTGTAATCAACCAATTCGATCATACACATCTCTGCGTTGTCACCAAAGCGGTTTCCGGTTTTAAGAATCCGCGTATAGCCGCCGGGTCGTTCCATGATCTTCTTCGAAATCTCGCGAAAAAGTTCTGTTACCGCCTCCTTGTTCTGGAGATAGGAAAAAACAATCCGACGGGAATGGGTGGTATCATCCTTTGATTTGGTTATCAAAGGTTCCACGAAAACCCGTAAAGCTTTGGCTTTAGCAATGGTAGTATGGATTCTTTTATGAATGATCAGGGATGCAGCCATGTTCGACAGCATAGCCTTGCGGTGCGCACTTTTACGGCCTAAATGATTAATTTTCTTCTGGTGTCTCATTTCAATTAATCCTTATCTAGTTTATATTTCGTCGTATTCATTCCGAATTCCAGACCTTTGGATTTAACCAACTCTTCCAGTTCGGTCAGTGATTTTTTGCCAAAGTTGCGGAACTTCAGAAGGTCATTCTTGTTGAATGCCACCAGGTCGCCCAAGGTTTCAACATCAGCTGCTTTCAGGCAGTTCAGTGCCCTGACTGACAGATCCATGTCGACCAGTTTGGTTTTTAAAAGTTGCCGTATATGGAGAGAGGTCTCATCAAACTCTTCGGCGACTGTCTTTTCAGCTGAATCGAGGGTGATCTTTTCATCTGAAAAAAGCATAAAATGATGAATCAAAATTTTGGCTGCTTCCTTTAGTGCATTTTTTGGATGAATGGAGCCATCCGTAATCACTTCCATCAGGAGTTTCTCATAGTCGGTTTTTTGTTCGACCCGGAAATTTTCAATTGTGAAAGTGACATTTTTGATGGGCGTATGCACTGAATCAATGGCTATGCGCCCAAGGGAAGTGTTCAGCGATTTATTTTCTTCTGCAGGGATATAGCCCCGGCCTTTGTCAACCGAAAGTTCGATCGTCAGTTTGACCGAGGGTTCCATGTGACAAATCACAACTTCCGGATTAAGTACCTGGAATACTGAGAGGAATTTATTGATATCGCCTGCTTTAAACTCTTTTTGCTGGGCGATGATCACCGTTACCTTCTCTGAACTTTCACTTTCAATGAGTCTTTTAAATCGGATTTGCTTCAGGTTCAGGATAATCTCCGTAACATCTTCTATCACTCCTTTGATGGTAGAAAATTCCTGTTCAATCCCCTCAATTTTGACCGAGGTAATTGCGAAACCTTCCAGTGATGATAGCAGAATACGGCGGAGGGCATTTCCAATGGTCACTCCAAAGCCAGGTTCCAACGGACGGAATTCAAACAGGCCGCGGCAATCATCGGCTTCCACCATGATCACCTTATCGGGTTTCTGGAACGGTAATATTGCCATACTATTTCAATTTATTGTTATCAGTCGGAAGATCTGGGTGATCATCCCTAATTATTATTATTTAGAGTACAACTCGACGATGAGTTGTTCCCTGATATTTTCCGGGATTTGATCTCTTTCAGGATAGCTCATGAATTTACCTGTCATCAGGTTGCTGTCCCATTCAAGCCAGGGATATTGGTTTGATCTGCCGGTGAGTGAATTGGTGATCACTTCCAGTGATTTCGAACGTTCTCTGACAGCAATCAGGTCGCCAGGACGAACTTCATAGGAAGGGATGTTGACAACTTTCCCGTTCACCATGATGTGGCGGTGACCAATCAGTTGCCGTGCGCCGTCGCGGGTGGGAGAAATTCCGAGGCGATAGACCACGTTATCCAGCCTGGATTCGATAAGTTGTAACAGTACTACGCCCGTGATACCACCTTTTCTTGCAGCTTTCAAGAAGGTATTTTTAAATTGTCTTTCCAGGATACCGTAAGTATATTTCGCTTTTTGTTTCTCTGTCAACTGGGTACCGTATTCTGAAGTTTTAGCACGTCGTTTCGTCTGTCCGTGCATTCCCGGAGGGTAATTCTTTTTCTCGTAACTTTTATCCGGACCATAAATAGGATCCCTGAATTTTCTTGCGATCTTGGATTTTGGACCAATGTATCTTGCCATGGTGATTTTTATATAATTCGTTATTTGATGCTACTTCCGTAGAATTTTCCGCGCCGGTTACACCCTTCTGCGTTTCGGGGGGCGGCATCCGTTGTGCGGCAGCGGGGTAATGTCAACGATCTCCGCCACCTCGATCCCTGCTGTATGCAGTGTACGGATAGCTGATTCACGACCGGCACCGGGGCCCTTAATAAACACCTTTACCTTACGTAAACCCAGATCGTAGGCCACTTTTGAAGCATCCTGGGCCGCCATTTGGGCTGCATACGGTGTGTTCTTTTTAGAACCCTTGAATCCCATTTTCCCGGCCGACGACCAACTGATCACCTGGCCACTGTTGTTCGTTAATGTAATGATGAGGTTGTTGAACGAAGCATTGACAAAAGCCTTGCCAATCGCGTCAACTTTAACAACCCTCTTTTTTGAACTCTTTTCAGTCTTTGCCATATCCTGTTTTAATAGATGCTTTTACAATTAACCTTTTGTTGCTTTCTTCTTGTTAGCAACGGTCTTTTTCCGGCCTTTACGGGTTCTGGCATTGTTTTTCGTACTCTGACCCCGTGTCGGCAAACCCAGACGATGGCGAATACCACGATAGCAACCGATATCCATCAATCGCTTGATATTCATCTGTACTTCAGAACGCAGCGCACCTTCGATCTTATAATTATCATTGATAATCGTACGGATCTTGTTCTGTTCTTCATCGTTCCACTCTTGAACTTTTTTATTCCAATCGACCCCTGCCTTGGTCAGGATCTTCTGGGCTGTGCTTCTGCCAATCCCAAAAATATAGGTCAGCCCGATTTCTCCACGCTTATTTTTTGGTAGGTCAATACCTGCAATTCTGGCCATAATAATCCGGTTTTATGTTTAATAACTCTTATCCTTGTCTTTGTTTGAATTTTGGATTCTTTTTATTGATTACAAACAGTTTTCCTTTCCTGCGAACGATCTTGCAGTCTGCTGATCTTTTCTTTATGGATGCTCTGACTTTCATTTTAGGTTGATTTTTTCTATTGATACCTGAATGTAATTCTTCCTTTTGTTAAATCATAAGGTGACATTTCAATTCTGACTCTATCGCCCGGCAGGATCTTGATATAGTGCATCCGCATCTTGCCCGAAATGTGTGCAGTTATAACATGTCCGTTCTCTAACTCTACCCGGAACATAGCGTTTCCCAGCGATTCGATCACCGTGCCATCTTGTTGAATTGAAGATTGTTTTGCCATGTTTATATACTTCTTGTACCAAGTACTTCTTCAATATACCGGAAGGTAGAGAGCACATCTGCCTGATCCTTTGTTACCGCTACCGTCAACTCATAATGAGCAGATGGTTTCCGGTCGGCAGTATGGATCGTCCAACCATCCTGCGCCTGAACTACAGACCGTGTACCCATATTAATCATGGGTTCGATGCACAGGGTCATGCCACTTGTCAGTTTAGTCCCGGATCCCCGTTTGCCGTAATTCGGAACATCGGGTTTTTCGTGCAGGTTCGTCCCGATACCGTGACCAACCAATTCCCTGACGACCGAATAACCGTACGATTCCACATATTGTTGAACTGCAGAGCCAATATCTCCTATCCGCTTTCCCTGCACTGCCATTTGAATTCCCAGAAACAAAGACGCTTTGGTCCGTTTGAGCAAATTCAAAACTGCTTCATCTACTTCCCCTACTGCAAAAGTATAAGCTGAATCTCCATAGTATCCATCCTTATGACATCCACAGTCAATCGAAACGATATCACCATTTTTAAGAACTCTTTCACCCGGAAAACCATGTACCACCTCTTCGTTGGTCGATACACACAGGGTTGCCGGGAATCCCCTGTATCCTTTGAATCCGGGGGTTGCACCTTCCGACCGGATATATTCTTCAGCAATTTTATCGAGTGTTATCGTCTTAACACCCGGTTCTATATATTTTGCAACTTCAGCGAGGGTTTTGCTTACAATTTCCCCATTGACCCTCAATAATTCTATTGCTTCTGCCGATTTTTCAAAATATTGTTTTGTTTCAAACATGGTTCTTTTTATCCTGTTACAGCATAAGAAGAGCGTCCTTTGATCCGTCCTGATTTCGTAAGTCCGTCATAATGACGCATCAATAAATGACTTTCAATCTGCTGCAAGGTATCTAAAACTACACCGACAAGGATTAAAAGGGAAGTTCCTCCGTAAAACTGTGCGAATTGTGAAGTGATCCCGATCATTCTGACAAGGGCGGGCATGATGGCCACAAATCCAAGGAAAATAGACCCCGGCAAAGTGATCCTTGACATTATATCATCGATGAACTCAGCAGTTTTCTTGCCTGGTTTGACCCCGGGAATAAAACCACCGTTCTTTTTCATATCTTCTGCCATTTGAGTAGGATTTACTGTGATGGCGGTATAGAAATAAGTAAAGAATATGATCAACACAAAGAAAACGAAATTGTACCAGAAACCATTGATGTCAGTAAAAACCCTGGCAAAACCGGTAAGGGTATCATTGCTGGCAAAACCTGCAATGGTCAATGGCAGGAACATGATGGCCTGGGCGAAAATGATAGGCATAACCCCGGCTGCGTTGACTTTCAACGGGATATACTGACGAACGCCACCGTATTGTTTGTTCCCGACAATGCGCTTTGCATATTGTACGGGAATTTTACGAGTACCCTGAACCAGCAGGATGGTCACCAGAATCACGATGACCAGAAAAGCGATTTCTACAACAAAGAAGACCAGTCCGCCCCCTTTTTGTTCCATTCTGGAAACCAGTTCACTGAAAAGTGAGAAGGGCAGGCGGGCGATGATCCCGATCATGATGATCAGTGAAATACCGTTGCCGATCCCTTTATCGGTAATCCGCTCACCCAGCCACATGACGAACATGGAACCGGCAGTGAGGATGATAATCGAAGAGATGCCGAAAAAGGAGAAAACAGAATGGTGAGTAACGTTCGGATCAAAGGGTGAGATGGCCTCAGCAGGAAGTTGAGAAGCAAGGTTGGCGATGTAAGCCGGACTTTGGAAAACGAGGATGACGACAGTGAGATAGCGTGTCATCTGGTTGATCTTCTTCCGTCCGCTTTCTCCCTCCTTCTGCAATTTCTGGAAGTAAGGGATGGCCATGCCGAGCAATTGCATAACGATGGATGCTGAAATGTAAGGCATGATCCCCAAAGCAAAAATGGATGCATTGGAAAAAGCGCCTCCCGAAAACATGTTGAGTAAGCCGAGCAGTCCCGATTGTGTCTGGTTCTGTAACGAAGCCAACATGCCCGGGTCAACACCGGGAAGAACCACGTAAGATCCCAACCGGTATATTAAAATGATGCCGATGGTATAGAGGATCCTCTTTCGAAGGTCGTCGATCTTCCAGATGTTCCGTAAGGTTTGGATCAGTTTTTTCATTCAACCGAGTTTAAATTGTGTTAGCAATTCCACCTTTTTCTTCAATCGCTTTCTTGGCAGAAGCAGAAAAACCGTGAGCAGTGATTTCAAGTTTCATCTTTAATTCTCCTCTTCCCAGGATCTTGATCCGGTCATTTTTCGATACATAACCATTCTCAATCAACACCTCCGGGGTGATGGCCGTCAGATTGCTTTTTTCAGCAATTTTCTGTAGAACATCGAGGTTGATTCCCTTGTATTCCACGCGGTTGAAATTCTTGAAACCGAACTTTGGCACCCGCCGTACCAAGGGCATCTGTCCCCCTTCGTATCCCAATTTCTTGGAATAACCTGAGCGGGACTGGGCTCCTTTATGACCACGGGTAGACGTTCCACCGTGACCTGAACCCTCACCCCGACCGATCCGTTTAACTTTTTTTGTTGAACCTTTTGCAGGTTTCAGATTGCTTAAATCCATTTCAATATCTTTTATGCTATTGTTAAACTTCTTCTTCCACTTTTACAAGGTGGATGACTTTATGGACCATCCCCATGATCTGGGGTGTTGCTTCATGTTCTACCGTATGACTGATTCTTTTCAGCCCCAGGGCTTCAAGCGTACGTTTCTGGCGTACCGGTCTGCCGATACCACTGCGAACTTGTGTGATTTTTATTTTTTTCATTGCTTTAACAGCCTTTATTGGTGAAATTAGCCATTGAATACCTGGTTGAGCTCTATTCCTCTGAGCTGTGCCACCGTGTAAGGATCCCGCATTTTGATCAGGGCGTTAATGGTAGCTTTGACCACACTGTGGGGGTTGGAAGAACCTTTGGATTTGGCCAGAACGTCCTTTACTCCGACACTTTCCAATACAGCACGCATGGCACCTCCGGCAATAACCCCGGTACCGGGAGCAGCCGGTTTCAGATAAACCAATGCCCCACTGTATTTTCCCAGTTGGTCATGGGGAATGGTTCCTTTTAAGATGGGAACCTTGATCAGGTTTTTCTTTGCATCATCGATTCCTTTGGCAATAGCAGCGGTGACCTCCTTAGCTTTTCCAAGCCCGTAACCGACGACACCGTTCTCATTGCCTACCACCACGATGGCAGAAAAACTGAAAGTACGGCCCCCTTTGGTCACTTTGGTAACACGCTGGATGCTGACCAGTCGATCCTTGAATTCGATTTCGCTCGATTTAACTCTTTTTACATTAACATTTGTCATATCTTCCTAGAATTTAAGGCCGCCTTCTCTGGCTGCATCCGCCAAAGATTTAATTCTGCCATGATATAAATAACCATTACGATCAAAAACAACTTTTTCGATACCAGCCTGCAAAGATTTTTCTGCAATCTGCTTTCCAACCTTCTTTGCCATTTCTGTCTTGGTGATCTTCTGATCGTTCATGCCTTTTTCCATAGAAGATGCGGCCACCAGGGTCTTCCCGGCCAGGTCGTCGATCACTTGAACATAGATGGCTTTGTTGCTGCGGAATACCGTCATGCGAGGCCTGTCAGGAGTCCCACATACGATTTTACGTATCCTTTTTTTGATCCTGAACCTGCGAAATTCTGTTCTACTCTTGATTGCCATTGTATATTGATTTTTATTGTCCTGCAGCAGATTTTCCTGCCTTTTTCTTAATCTCTTCACCCTGGAAGCGGATTCCTTTGCCTTTGTAAGGTTCCGGTTTGCGGAACGAACGGATTTTGGCGGCTACCTGCCCCAGCAGTTGTTTATCGATCGATTTGAGAATGATGGTATTGTTCTTTCCTTTATCGGCTGTGGTTTGTACCTTTATCTCATCGGGGAGTTCCATCATAATGTTGTGGGAATAACCCAGAGACAATTCCAGAAACTGACCGTTTCCGGAAGCTTTGTAACCTACGCCAACAAGTTCCTGGACTAGGGTAAAACCTTCAGAAACTCCTTTGACCATGTTGGAAAGCAGTGCACGGTAGAGCCCGTGCTTGGCGCGATCATCCCGCTCATCGGCATGCCGTTCGAGCTGGATGGTATGGTTTTCCACCTTCACGGTGATCTTAGGATCGACCAGTTGTTCTAACTGTCCCAGTTTGCCTTTTACTGTCACCAGGTTGGTGTCGGAAATGGTTACCTGCACATCGGCGGGTAATGCAATTGGCAGTTTTCCTATTCTTGACATGTTTAATTCTCCTGATTAGCTGATATAACACAATACCTCACCGCCAACTTTTTTGGCTTTGGCCTCTTTATCGGTCATCAATCCCTGTGATGTGGAAAGGATCGCAATGCCCAGACCGTTCAGCACCCTTGGAAGATGGTCGGTATCTACATACTTGCGCAGCCCCGGTTTGGAAACCCGGACCAATGTATTGATGGCCGAAAGTTTTGAAACCGGATGATACTTCAGCGCGATTTTAATATTTCCCGGGCGGGGTTCATTCTCTACTTTAAAGTTAAGAATATACCCTTTTTCAAACAGGATCCTGGTAATTGCTTCCTTGATCCTGGAATTCGGAATTTCTACAACCCGGTGGTTAGCCATCACGGCGTTCCTTATTCTTGTCAAATAATCTGCAATGGGGTCCGTAACCATTATTTTGCTTTTTTATTGATTAATTTTATCCTTATTGGCGACCGGTTTCTGCCGATGGCTTCCCCGGTATTGAAATATTACCAACTAGCTTTTTTTACACCCGGAATCAATCCTTTGTTTGCCATTTCTCTGAAATTGATACGGGAAATCCCGAAATGACGCATGTATCCTTTGGGGCGGCCGGTCAATTTGCAACGGTTGTGCAACCGCACCGGGGAAGCGTTTTTTGGAAGCTTTTGCAGGGCAATATAATCGCCGGCTTCTTTCAACGCTTTTCTCTTAGCGGCAAATTTTTCAACCATTTCCGCTCGTTTCTGTTCTCTGGCTTTGATGGATTCTTTTGCCATATAATTATTTTGTTTTAAATGGAATTCCGAATTCTTTTAATAAGGCGTAGGCTTCCCGGTCATTGCGCGCGGAAGTAACAAAAGTGATATCCAATCCATTGATTCTCGGAACTTTATCGATATCAATCTCGGGAAAAATAATCTGTTCGGCAATACCCAGTGTATAGTTACCACGACCGTCGAACCCTTTGTCGTTCACCCCGCGAAAATCGCGGACACGTGGTAAAGCTACCGAAATAAGCCGGTCAAGGAAATCGTACATCCGTTCTCCCCTGAGGGTGACCCGTACGCCAATCGGGTTCCCCCGACGGAGTTTGAAATTGGAAATATCTTTACGCGATTTGGTCGATACTGCTTTTTGACCCGTGATCATGGTCATCTCGGAAATACCGGTCTCGATGAATTTACGATCGGTGTTGGCAATCCCCAGTCCCTGGTTCAGACAGATCTTGTTGATACGCGGTACCTGCATCACACTGGTGAACGAAAATTGCTGCATCAGTGCGGGGACAACTTCCTTCAGGTATTTTTCTTTTAATCTCGGTGTATAAGCCATTATTTTATAACCTCCCCTGATTTTTTTGAGTAACGAACCAATTTTTCGGTTTTTGGATCCAGTTTCCGCCCGATTCGTGTCGGTTTTCCTGAATTGTCAATCAGTTTCAGATTGGAAATATGGACCGGAGCCTCTTTTTTAACGATACCGCCCTGAGGACTCTTTGCATTGGGTTTGGTATGTTTCGATACCATGTTTACCCCTTCCACGATAGCCATGTATTGATCGCTGTCGACACGCAACACTTTTCCTTGCTGGCCCCGTGAATCACCGGCGATGATCATCACCGCATCTCCTTTTTTGATATTTAACTTCTGCATAGTCGTTTGGTATAGACTTAAAGCACTTCAGGTGCCAAAGAAACGATTTTCATAAATTGTTTTTCACGTAATTCGCGGGCAACCGGTCCGAAAATACGGGTGCCGATCATTTCCCCTGCACTGTTAAGCAGTACGACGGCATTGTCATCAAACCGGATATAAGAGCCGTCGTTCCGCCGGATCTCTTTTTTGGTTCTGACCACTACGGCAGAGGAAACGGTTCCTTTTTTAACGTTACCGGAAGGGATGGCATTTTTCACCGTTACGATGATCCGATCTCCTACACGGGCATACCGTTTACGCGTTCCGCCAAGGACTTTGATACACAGAACCTCCTTGGCTCCGCTGTTATCTGCTACTGTTAATCGTGACTCTTGCTGTATCATAGCTATTTAACCTTTTCAATGATTTCGACAAGTCTCCAACATTTGTTCTTGCTAAGCGGTCGGGTTTCAGCAATCCGAATCTTATCGCCCTCACTGCACTCATTTTTTTCATCATGGGCCATAAAACGGGAAGATTTTTTAACGAATTTCCCGTATTTAGGATGCTTTACTTTTCTTTCGACTTCAACGACGACAGATTTCTCCATCTTGTTGCTGACGACAATGCCGGTTTTTTCTTTTCTTAAGTTTCTCGTTTCCATATTATTTCAATTGTTGAGACCAGGAGCGGCTGTTCTCTTCTATCATTTTTTCCCGGCTTTCACGATCTTTTCACCACTGAGTACACGGTGGCGTAATTCAGTCTGAAGGCGGGCAATAGTTTTGCGATAAGCCTTGATTTTATTGGGATTTTCCAGGGGAGAAACAGCATGGTTCAATTTCAGTTTGGTCAATTGACGCTTTTCTTCATCCAATCTTTCCAGGATCTCACCTGTGGTTAATTCTTTTACGACTTTCTGTTCCATTGTGCTTGTGTTGTTGGGATGTGTTCGATACCGCCCTTTCTTAATTATGCAGCTTCTTCTTCATAATCCTTACGGACAACGGTTCTTGTTTGTACCGGAAGTTTCTGGGCGCCAAGGCGGAGTGCTTCTTTAGCCACCTCGAGTGATACGCCGTCGATTTCGAAAAGAATCCGCCCCGGAGTGACCCGTGCGACAAAGTACTCGGGAGCTCCTTTTCCTTTACCCATACGGACTTCAGCGGGTTTTTTGGTAACCGGTTTATCCGGGAAGATCCGTATCCAGATCTGTCCTTCCCTTTTCATGTGACGGGTGATGGCCTGACGGGCTGCTTCGATCTGCCGGCCGGTGAGCCAGGCCTCTTCCAGGGTTTTGATGCCGAATGAGCCAAAAGCGAGCTGGTGGCCGCGACCGGCATTGCCCTTCATTTTACCCTTTTGCTGTTTCCTGTATTTGGTTTTCTTTGGCTGTAACATTACTCAAAATATATTATGTTTACCTCTAACTCTGTTTTCGCGGCTGATAAAGAAGCCTTTCCGGGTGCTATTTCCTGGGGCCCCTGCCTCTGCCACCGTCATTACGCGGTCCTCGGTCACGACCACTCCGGTCATGATCCCGATCACGATCGCCCTTGGGCCCCCCGCCACGGTGCATGGATGGCTTCAGTTTTGCAACAGGTGCATCCGGAACCAGATCCGGTCGACCGTACACATCCCCTTTGCAAATCCACACCTTGATCCCGATTCTGCCATAGGTAGTGTGGGCTTCTGCGGTAGCATAATCGATGTCAGCACGGAAAGTATGAAGGGGAATTCTCCCCTCTTTGTATTGCTCCCTGCGGGCCATTTCTGCCCCACCCAACCTTCCTGAGATCATCACCTTGATTCCCTCAGCCCCGATCCTCATCGCTGAAGCAATGGAGGTTTTGATGGCCCGGCGATAGGAAATACGTCCTTCGATCTGGCTGGCCACTGTGTTGGATACGATGACGGCATCCAATTCCGGTCTTTTGATTTCAGAAATGTTGATCTGAATCTCTTTGCGGGTGATCTTTTTCAATTCCTCTTTGAGCTTGTCAACTTCCTGGCCACCTTTTCCGATAATGATTCCCGGACGGGCGGTATGGATCGTGACTGTAACCAGCTTGAGCGTACGTTCGATCACGATTTTTGCAATACCAGCTTTGGAAAGACGGGCATTCAAGTACTTACGGATTTTATCATCCTCGACCAGCTTGGGTTCAAAATTCGTTCCGCCGAACCAGTTTGAATCCCAGCCGCGGATGATGCCTAACCTGTTAGCAATCGGATTGGTCTTTTGTCCCATTAAACTTACTTTTTATTTTTCTATACTGTTTTTAGTTATTCTTTATTTTCTTCCGGTTCTGTTTCCGGCTTGTTACGACTGTCAAGAAGGACAGTCACATTGTTTGAACGTTTACGGATCCTGTGCGCCCTGCCCTGGGGAGCGGTTTGAAGCCGTTTAAGCTGACGGCCGCCGTCAACAAAAATAGCTTTGATATAAAGATCGCTGTCTTCAATCCGTTGTCCTTCGTTTTTGGCCTGCCAGTTGGCGATGGCTGAAAGGACGAGTTTCCTGACATATTCCGAAGGTTGTTTGGCATTGTTCTTCAGAATATGCAGTGCCAGTTCAACTCTTTTCCCGCGGATAAGGTCGGCGATCAGCCTCATTTTACGGGGAGAGGAGGGACAATTGTTCAGGCGGGCGAATGCAACCGCCTTTTTGGCATCTTTACGGTTCTCGGCTCGTGTACGAGTTTTGACTCCCATTGTATTTTTGTATTAAATCGTTATTTCTTCGCTTTATCTCTGTTTCCGGCATGACCGCGGAAGATCCGTGTCGGGGCAAACTCACCCAGTTTGTGACCGACCATGTTCTCCGTAACATATACCGGGATAAATTTATTCCCGTTGTGCACCGCAATGGTCTGTCCGACAAAGTCGGGAGATATCATGGAGCCCCTCGACCAGGTTTTAACAACGGTCTTTTTCTTGGACTCCAGCAGTTCCGTAACTTTCTTCTCCAGTTTATAGTGGATGTACGGCCCTTTTTTCAGTGATCGGCTCATAATTTTCCTGTTAACTGTTATTTCTTCCTGCTTTCAATAATGTACTTGTTCGACTGTTTTTTCCTGGCACGGGTTTTATAGCCCTTGGCAGGAGTCCCTTTTCTTGATCTGGGGTGACCACCTGAAGATTTTCCTTCTCCACCACCCATGGGATGATCTACCGGATTCATGGCAACTCCACGGTTCCGTGGCCGGCGACCCAGCCAGCGGGTACGTCCGGCTTTACCATAAGATTCCAGGTTATGATCCTGGTTGGAAACCATTCCCACTGTAGCTTTGCAGGTCTGAAGAATCATGCGTGTTTCACCGGAGGGCATCTTGAGGATGGCGAACTTCCCATCGCGTGACATGAGCTGGGCATGTGATCCGGCGCTGCGTACTAACTTTGCACCTTGTCCCGGCCTCAATTCTACATTATGAATCACTGTTCCAAACGGTATTTCGCTTAGATAGAGCGTGTTTCCGATTTCAGGCGGAACGCCTTTTCCCGAAATGATAGTCTGGCCTACCTTCAGTCCGTGGGGTGCCACGATATACCGTTTTTCTCCGTCTTTATAAACAACCAGCGCAATGCGGGAAGTCCTGTTCGGATCGTATTCTATGGTCTTTACCAAAGCCGGGATATCTTCTTTATCCCGTTTGAAATCAATAATCCGGTACATCTGTTTATGACCACCTCCAAGATAGCGCATGGTCATTTTTCCTTCGTTGTTTCTCCCACCGGATTTCCTCGACGGAGCCAACAGGCTCTTTTCAGGAACATCAACGGTAACTTCATCATAAGTACTGATGACTTTGAACCGTTGACCGGGTGTTGTCGGTTTATATTTCTTAAGCGCCATTTATTTAAATATTGCTGTAAAAATCAATAGTTTCACCTTTTGCCAACGTAATGATGGCTTTTTTGTATGCATTGGTCCTGCCCGAAATGACACCACTTTTGGTAAAACGGGTCTTGTTCTTTCCGGAAAAAACCATGGTATTGACAGAGGTCACATCCACTCCGTAAAGCGCTTTTATGGCCTGTACGATCTGAAGTTTGTTCGCCCTCCGGTCAACCAAAAACCCATAGCGGTTGAGCTTCTCACCCAAATGGGTCATCTTCTCGGTTATGATCGGTTTAATTATGACTGTCATTGCTATATAGAATTAATCGGTTTAATTCTGGTGGATATTTTCAATTTCCCTGAGCGAACTTTCCGTGATCAAAAGCCTTGTTGCATCAAGAATTTCATAGGTATTCAGCTCGGTTACGTGCATCACTTTCAGTCTTTTCAGATTGCGGGAAGCCAATATGACATTCTCTTCTGTTTTGGATACGACCACCAAAGTTTTTTTACCGGTGAGCTGAAAATTTTTCAGCATTTCACTGAAATTTTTAGTCTTGGGGGTTTCAAAATTAAAATCTTCAATGACCGTGATGTTTTCGTCTTTGGCTTTATAACTCAGCGCTGATTTTCGGGCCAGTTTCTTAAGTTTTTTATTCAATTTGAAACTGTAATCCCGCGGATGCGGTCCGAAAATTCTGGCGCCTCCACGAAAAAGCGGATTTTTAATCCCTCCTTTACGGGATCCGCCGGTTCCTTTTTGCTTGTGCAATTTTTTGGTACTTCCCGATAGCACTGATTTCTCCTTGGAACTGTGCGTGCCTTGCCGTTGATTGGCAAGATACTGTTTCACATCAAGATAGATCGCGTGATCATTGGGTTCGATTGCAAAAATTGCATCGTCAAGCTGAACCTTTTTAGGGGTGATGGCACCCTTGATGTCATATACTGTTACTTCCATCTTTCAATAATTACATAAGATCCGTTGTGTCCCGGAATAGCCCCTTTAACCAGGATCAGATTCTTCTCCAGGATGATTTTTAAAACCTGCAGGTTGATCACTTTCACGCGATCGCCTCCCATACGCCCTGCCATACGTAATCCTTTCATAACTCTTGAAGGCCAGGAGGAGGCTCCTACTGAACCAGGCGCTCTGAGCCGGTTGTGCTGACCATGGGTCGCTTCACCTACGCCGTTGAAATGGTGTCTTTTGACAACTCCCTGGAAACCTTTACCCTTAGAAGTACCGACCACATCAATGAACTCTCCTTCGGTAAAGATATCAACCCTCAGAATGTCTCCGAACTGCTTCTGATGGTCCGGTTCAAAACGGGTGAACTCGGCAACCATTTTTTTGGGAGTGATACCGGCTTTGGCAAAATGACCTTTTTCTGCTTTGTTGGTTTTCTTCTCCTTTTTGTCCTCAAAAGCAAGTTGGATCGCATCGTATCCCTCTTTCTCTTTGGATCGGACTTGCGTTACTACGCAGGGGCCAGCCTCGATCACCGTACACGGGATGTTCTTCCCGGAGGCATCATAAATACTGGTCATACCGATTTTCTTTCCAATTAATCCAGACATTTTTTTATCGCTTGTGTTATTAACTTGATAATGTCATTCAACGATCAAACCTTGATCTCAACTTCCACACCACTGGGAAGTTCCAGTTTCATCAATGCATCAATGGTTTTCGACGTGGTGCTGTAAATGTCTAACAACCGTTTGTAGGTACACAACTGAAACTGTTCCCGTGATTTTTTGTTCACAAAGGTCGAACGCAGTACCGTGAAGATCTTTTTATCCGTCGGAAGTGGAATGGGGCCGCTGACAACAGCGCCGGTAACCTTAACGGTTTTCACGATCTTTTCTGCTGATTTATCAACCAGGTTGTAATCGTAAGACTTCAGTTTTATTCTAATTCTCTGGCTCATATAAAAAATTAATAGACGGGAACATATCCCCTGATTTTATATAATACTTCGTCCTGAATTTCTTTGGGTGTTGCTTCGTACCGTAGGAACTC
Source organism: uncultured Bacteroidota bacterium (assembly GCA_937862805.1). GTDB lineage: Bacteria > Bacteroidota > Bacteroidia > Bacteroidales > FEN-979 > CAIVAT01. The sequence goes on along the minus strand of CALMDO010000255.1, from coordinate 4,538 downwards.
GAGCATCTCCGTGGCTCTTCCGGAGGTCAGGCTGCGAAGTGTGGTCACATAGCCGAACATTTCGGCCAGGGGAACACAGCCCCGGATCACCTGATTCCCGATTCTGGGTTCTACGGCTTCTACATGCCCGCGCCGTTTGGTTAAATCGCTTGTTACTTCACCCATGTATTCACTGGGGGTTACAATCTCGAAACGCATCAAGGGTTCTAAAATGATGGCTTTTGCTTTACGGCTGGCTGCCCGGAAAGCAATGCCCGCTGCAATCTGAAAAGCATTGGAGTCAGAATCAACACTGTGGTATGACCCGTCCAACAACTTCACCTTGACACTCTCGATGGGAAAACCAATGATGGGCCCGTTGGTCATGGCTGAACGCAAACCTTTTTCAATGGCCGGAATGAATTCTCTTGGAATATTTCCGCCCTTGATCTCGTTGATGAATTGAAGTCCTTTGATACCTTTATCTGCAGGAGAAATCTCAATGACCAGGTCTGCAAAGCTTCCCCGGCCACCGGTTTGTTTTTTATATACTTCGTGGTGCACTACCACGTCGGTAATGGCTTCTTTGTAAGCTACCTGGGGGTTTCCCCGGTTCACTTCAATATTGAATTCCCTGCGGATGCGATCGCTGATGATGTCCAGGTGAAGCTCGCCCATCCCGCTGATCAGTGTTTGGCCGGTCTCATCATCAAACCGTACCTGGAAAGTAGGATCCTCCTCGGTAAGTTTGTTAAGGGCGAGGGTCAATTTTTCGACATCGTCCTGTGTTCTGGGTTCAATAGCCATATTGATGACCGGTTCGGGGAACACCATGGTTTCCAGAACCAAAGGATGTTTGATCTCACAAAGGGTATCGCCTGTACGGATATCTTTAAAGCCAACAGCGGCAGCAATATCACCGGCTTCCACCTGTTTAAGGGGATTCTGTTTGTTGGCGTGCATCAGCATGATTCTGAGCAACCGTTCTTTCTTATTGGTTCTGGTGTTAAGAACGGCCTCGCCGGCTTCAAGCTTTCCGGAATAGACACGGAAGAAGGCAATCCTGCCTACAAAAGGATCGGCGGCAATTTTAAAAGCCAAAGCGGTAAAAGGTTCCGATGGATCCGGATGACGTGCTTCTTCTTTATTGGTAAAAGTATTGAGCCCGGTGACGGGTGGCATATCGTACGGAGAGGGAAGAAATTCAGCTATGGCATCGATCAGCAACTGGACTCCTTTGTTTTTGAAGGAAGAACCACACAGTACCGGAGTAATTCTGCCCTGGATGGTGGCTTTTCTCAGTTCGTTAACTATCTCATCTTCCGTAATGGAATGAGGATCTTCAAGGAATTTGTGCAACAGCACATCATTTTCCTCGGCAGTTCCTTCAATGAGTTTCATGCGATAAAGCGCCACCTCTTCAACCATTTCTTCCGGAACGGGAATTTCAGAAAATTCCCGGCCCAGTGAAACATCATCCCAGGTATAGGCTTTGTTGCTGATCAGATCTACGATACCGATAAAATTTTCTTCAGCTCCGATGGGCAATTGAACGGGAACCGGACTTGCACCCAACTTTTCACGGATTTGTTCGATGACGTGAAAAAAATCTGCCCCCGTACGGTCCATCTTGTTGATGTAACTGATCCGGGGCACTTTATATTTATTGGCTTGGTGCCAGACGGTCTCCGATTGAGGTTCGACACCACCGACAGCACAAAAGATGGCGATGGCCCCGTCGAGTACCCGGAGCGATCTCTCCACTTCGACGGTAAAATCGACATGGCCGGGGGTATCGATGATATTGATGCGGTATTGCTGGTTGCGATAATCCCAGTAAACAGTGGTAGCTGCAGAAGTAATAGTAATGCCGCGTTCCTGTTCCTGTACCATCCAGTCCATGGTGGCTGTACCATCGTGGACTTCGCCCAGTTTATAATTGATACCGGTATAATAGAGGATGCGCTCCGTCGTCGTGGTCTTACCCGCGTCGATGTGCGCCATGATGCCAATGTTCCTCGTATTATCCAGTTTACCGTTCATATTTTCCTTGGTCCTGCCGTCCGTCGTATTAAAACCTGAAATGGCTGAAGGCTTTGTTGGCTTCTGCCATACGGTGGGTATCCTCTTTCCGTTTGAAAGCTGCACCTTCTTCTTTATAAGCAGCCATGATCTCTGCGGCCAGCTTTTGCCCGAAACTCTTTTCATGCCGCTTACGGGCGAAATTAACCAGCGATTTCATACCGATGGAACTTTTCCGGCCGGGCCTGATTTCCGAGGGGATCTGGAAAGTGGCACCACCAATACGGCGGCTCCTGACCTCAACAGCTGGTGTAACGTTGGCCAAAGCTTTCTTGAAAACCTCAAGACCATCTTCCTTGGTCTTCTCGGATACAGTGCTGATGGCTTCATAAAAAACATCATAGGCAATGTTCTTCTTGCCTGCGAGCATGATGTTGTTCACAAATTTAGTGACCAGAGTATCGCCGAATTTAGGATCGGGAAGAAGGGGTCTTTTCTTGGGCTTTGCTTTTCTCATGATACATTAATTTATCAATTATGCTTTTTTCTCCTTTGGACGTTTGGCGCCATATTTACTCCGGCGTTGCTTACGCCCTTCCACTCCCGAGGTGTCAAGAGCGCCCCTGATGATGTGATAACGCACACCGGGAAGGTCTTTGACACGACCTCCGCGGATCATCACGATAGAGTGCTCCTGAAGGTTGTGGCCTTCACCGGGGATATAAGCATTGACTTCCTTCCCGTTGGTAAGCCTGACCCTGGCAACTTTGCGCATGGCCGAATTGGGCTTTTTGGGGGTGGTTGTATAAACACGGACACAAACGCCACGGCGCTGCGGACAAGAATCGAGAGCAGGCGACTTGCTTTTGTCAACCAGTTTGTTTCTTCCTTTGCGTACCAGCTGCGAAATTGTTGGCATAATTTAATTTTTATTGGTATTAGTTTTCCCGATTTTGCTCCTGAAAAGGGAGCGCAAAAGTACAATATTATTTTATACGATCAACAAATTCAGATAAAAAGAGACTGAAATTTGCTGATGATCTTGATTCTTAAAGGATAGGGCTGGGTATAGAAAGGAAGGCTTTGATCACGCGAGACCCTCAGACGCAACCCTTTGTCCGGGTCGCGATTGAAACCTATAGCTGTCTCACTTTGTCAGGTTTCCTTGCCGTTCCCGGCATTATCGCTCTCAAAAAACAAAATTTGCTTTTCGAGGGTGCAAAGGTACGATTTATTTTCAATCAACCAAATAAATAACAAAAAAAAACATACTATTTGTTCCGGATTATCATGACCGTACCGTTTTTATCAGGAAAAAAGACCATCGACTCAGGAATCCCTGCCACGAATTCGTCGACTGCCCTGATAACTCCCGCCCAATCTTCGTTGTAATCATGTACCATCAAAACCCCCCGCGGCGAGAGACGGGGATAGAAGAAATCCAAAGCGGCACGAGTGGGATTGTACAAATCAACATCAATATTGACCAGAGCAAAATGACGTTCGGCTGCCTGACCCGCACTATCGGGAAAATAACCCGGCCATACCCTGATATTCCCATTCCCGTCAATCCGCCTCAAAACTTCACCAACCTTGGTATCGGCAAAATGACTTGGAGTGTAAGTAGCCGATTTCCCCGTTTCGGATTGAAGATCCTTTTCGGGGAAACCACCAAAAGTATCAAAAAGATGCAGGACCCGCTCCGGTGCCAAGTGATGGAGTACACGCGCACTATCTCCCTGGTAAACGCCAACCTCCGCCAAATCACCGGGGACCTTATCTTCCTTCAACTGTTCCATAACCAACCACCAGCTGTAAAACCGGGCTTTATCGGGATATTGCTTTTCAAGTTTCCTGACAACATCCGAAACCCTGCCAAGTTTTATGGCCTGTTTCCACTTTAAAGGTTGGTTCACTCGTCCGAAAAGGAGATCCCACACATACAAAGCGCCGATCACAATCGCCAAAAAAATGAGGAGAAAATTGATAATATGGAACAATGATACCGACATCCTGATCCCGTTTGATTCAACCTGTAAAATTAGAAAAAAGGAAGCTTATAAATAAATGTACTCCGGTTTTGCAACCTCTCTTTGAAACCTTTACTTTTGCATCCTCATAATCATTATGACCGAAAACTTTCTCGAACAGCTCAATGAAGCCCAACGCACCGCTGTCATGGCGACTGAAGGCCCTGTCATGATCATCGCCGGTGCAGGCTCAGGGAAAACACGTGCCCTGACCTACCGGGTTGCCTACCTGGTGCGGAAAGGAATTGATCCTTTCCATATCCTGGCACTGACTTTTACCAACAAAGCCGCCCGTGAAATGAAAGAGCGGATTACCCAACTGGTGGGCGCCGAAGCCCGGAACGTGTGGATGGGAACCTTCCACTCAGTATTCGCCCGAATCCTGCGGATCGAAGGACACCTGCTCGGATATCCTTCCAATTTCACCATTTATGATACCGACGATTCAAAACGGGTAATAAAGAGTCTGATCCGCGAAAATAACCTCGATGAAAAAGTCTATCAACC
>CALMDO010000254.1 GCA_937862805.1 uncultured Bacteroidota bacterium | reverse complement strand
GCGGAACAACCCGGGAAATAGGTTATTTTTTTCATATAAGTATCGGGTTAGGACTGTTTCTTTTCCAATTTTTCGGCCTGTTTAAACATGCGCCGGATTGATTGGGCGCTTTTGACCGGTTTTACGAGCAATGGAATCTTTCCCTTGAGCAACGCGGCGGGAGCCAACGTTACATCCTTGAAAAGGTCACGGGTACGGATATTGTGTTCAACCATCAGGCGTAACTCGTAACTGCGGCCATACCTGCGGATCATGTCCAGGAAAATGTTGTGGAATTTCCTGATGGACCTCACCTTGGCTGAACTGTTAACATATTGCTCTTCGATAGCCATGTGGCGGATGGCCTCCATCACCGAAGGGATTTCAATTTCCCGTGGGCACCTTCCCGAACAAGCGGAACAGGTGAGGCAAAACCAAGTGGAATTGGCCATATAGACCTCGTTTCGCTGACCCAGTTTGATCAACTGCATGATTTCACGGGGAGGAAAATCCATGTACCCTGAAACAGGACATGTGGAGACGCATTTCCCGCACTGATAACATTCCAGTACATTGGCGCCACTGCGACGGTTAACATCGGCAAGAAAAGTGTTTTTTTCCTGGGTTCCTAAAGTGATCATCGGGATTTATAATAAATTGAAATTGAGTTAATTAGTTGATTTTTAGCAGAAATAAAAAAGCATTGTTAAACTATTCACAGGACAAAGTTAAATAAACTTTCTTTTGGATGTATTCTAAATTACAGGCGATCCCGATGACTTTTTGTGCGTCGTTTTATCGGGTAAAAAAGGAGTTTTTCTGGTTAGAAATATTTTTTAGCACTATATTTGTCTGACACATCACTCCTTGGTTGATCCCGGGATAAAGTAACATTCCTTAATTGTTCTGTTTTCTCATCCGGTAGAAAAATGTCGATCGATTCCCGTACTTTGATTTTAATACTGGGCTTCACCCACCTGATGCAGGTGCTTGTTTTCTTTCACCAGTACAAGACAAACCGGAATTTCCGTGGCCCCGGATGGTGGCTGATGTGGAGCGCCGCTGAAGCGATTGGTTTCAGTGTTATCTTATTCCGGAACCCTGACGAAACGCTCATCTGGGTAATCCTTCTCCAAAATGTGCTGATCATTAGCGGGACCGTTTTCCTCTATTTTGGCGTAAGGCGCTTTCTCAACCAAAGCCTGAACCTCCGAACTATTTTACCGATAGTGTTTGTTTTCCTGATCGCATTCATGGTCTTCCTCGTCGTTTGGAACGACATCGAGGTACGGTCGTGTATTCTCAGTCTGACCTTAGTGTCCATCTCCCTGTTGACTGCTTATTCTTTATTCTTTCATCAATTCCCGGCCATCCGGTCGACCACAAATTTTAACGCGGTTGTTTTTCTGGTTCATGGAGCCATTTTCCTCTATCGGGCCATCTTGTTCCTTACCGGTGCGGAGAGCCCCGAAATTTTCAGCGACACGCTGTTCAATCTCCTGCCCTACTTCGATGCCCTGATCGTGAGTCTGTTATGGACCTTCGGGTTCATCATCATGCTCAATCAGCAATTGCACAAGGAGATCAATGAAACCAAAGAGCAATTGCGGCTCATCTTTGATACCAGTCCGGATGCCGCTTTAATCACCCGGATGGAAGATGGTCTGTTCATCGACTGCAATGAAGGTTTTATTCGGGCTACGGGTTATTCAAGACAGGAAATTCGGGGTAACAGTACTTTGGCGATGCACTTATGGAAAAATCCCCTCGACCGGTCAGTGGCAATCCGTCAACTGGCTGAAAAAGGGGCCATCGATAATTATGAGGCTGTGTTTGTTTTAAAGGAGAAAAGAGAGATCACGGGGCTGTTCTCCTCTCGCCTCCTGTCGCTGAACGGGATCCCGCACATTCTGAGCATTATCCGGGACATTACTTTACGGAAACAAGCGGAAATGGAGAAGGAGTTATTCCATGATGTTCTCAAGCAATCGTTGGCGGAGATTTTTCTGTTTGAAATGGATTCATTGAAGTTTGTGAATGTCAACAAAGGGGCGTTACTCAATACTGGTTATTCAATGGAAGAGATAAAACAGATGACACCATTGGATCTGAACGTCAATTTTACCGAACAGCGCTTCAGGGAATTGATTCAACCCCTGCTCGAGGAAAAAGAGGAGTTGGTCCGTTTTTCTGCAGTACATCAGCGGCGTGATGGGAGTGATTATCCGGTGGAGGTGAACCTTTCCCTGAACAAGAAAGACCGGTTGTTCCTGGCCATTGTCTTGGATATGACCCGGTCGCGGGAAATTGAAAACGCCTTGAGAAAAAGTGAGGAAACCATTCGTCAGTTGAACATTGACCTCGAAAAGAGGGTGGAGGAGCGAACAATCCAATTAATAGCAGCCAACAAGGAGATGGAGGCTTTTTCATACAGTGTCTCGCATGATCTCAGGGCTCCTTTACGTGCCATTGATGGTTTTACGAGGATCCTGATCGAAGATTATTCAGGCTACCTGGATGAAGAGGGGCGGCGTATTTGCCATGTTATCACCGATAATACCCAAAGGATGGGGAATCTGATCGACAATTTGCTCAATTTTTCGAGGTTGAACAGGACAGCGTTAACAAAGCAAAGAATGAACCTGAAGCCGTTGGCGGAAGCTATCTATTCAGATTTGACGGATGAGACGGCCCGGGCCAGGATCGACTTCACTATTGCGACGATGCCGGATATCCCATGTGATCTGATCATGATGCGCCACGTGTTGACAAACCTGCTTTCGAACGCCTTGAAATTTTCATCGAAAAGAGAACGAGCTCAGATTTCCCTTACAAGTCAGAAGGCGGAAGGGAAGGTGGTTTTTTGTATTTCCGATAACGGGGTAGGTTTTAACCCGAAATACAAAGACAAGCTTTTCGGAGTTTTTCAGCGGTTGCACAACCTGAAGGATTTTGGGGGAACGGGGGTCGGGCTGGCCATTGTCCAGCGCATCATTCTTCGTCATGGCGGCCAGGTTTGGGCTGAAAGTGAAGAAAATAGCGGGGCAAAGTTTTATTTTTCCCTGCCCGATTCTGTATCTTTGTAGAAACATCTCAAGTTGTCATTAAAGATCAACGTCATGCGAAATTATATTCCGGTTAAAATTCTTTTAGTTGAGGACAATCCGACAGATGCTGAATTGACAATCCGTGCTTTTAAAAAGCAACGCCTGGCCAACGAGTTTTTTGTGGCTGAAGATGGGGAAGAGGCATTGGATTTTCTTTTTAATCATGCCAGGCCCGATTATCATGATCCGTCTAAAACACTTAAAGTCATATTGTTGGATTTGAAATTACCCAAGTTGGACGGGATGCAGGTGTTGGCTGAAATCAAGGCCCATCCTGAAACACGAATGATCCCGGTGGTGATCATTACCTCTTCGCGGGAGGATCCTGATATTAAGAAGGCTTACGAACTGGGTGCTAACAGTTATGTTGTCAAGCCGGTCGATTTTGAATCGTTTGTTTCGGCCATGCAAAATACAGGGTTGTACTGGCTTTTGGTCAACGAGATCCCAAAACAATAAGAGGCGGTTGAAAACCGCCTCTTATCCTGAGAAAATCTAAAACATTATTGGAGTGTGAATTTGATGGGAAGGTTGAATTGAACCCTCACCGGCACGCCGCGTTGTTTGCCAGGTACCCATTTGGGCATGGATTTGACTACGCGGATAGCCTCTTCATCGCATCCTCCGCCAATTCCACGGAGAACCCTTACATCGGTAATGGAGCCATCCACTTCCACGACGAAGGTTACAAATACTTTTCCCTGGATGCCCAGTTCTTTGGCTTCTTCGGGATATTTAATGTTCGATTGGAGGAAGGCGATGCGTGACTCTTCTCCTCCGGGGTAGGCAGGTTGTTCTTCAACAACGGTAAAGATTTCAGCTTGTACCGGGGTTTCGATGACTTTGGGTCCCTCGTCTTTGATCTCTACTTCCACTTCTTCGGTGGGGACTTCCGTGTTGACTTTCGTCGAAAGGTCGTCCTGGGTAGCCAATCCGGTTTCGATAGTAGTATCTTCAACAACGACCGGGGCTGTAAATTTTACTTTTTCCACAAGTGCTTCGGGGGGAGGAGGAGGAGGGGGAGGAGGCGGAGCTTCTTCCTGGCGGAGTTCTTTCATTTCAACTCCGACTTCTTTTTCCTTTTCCTTGACCAGTTTGGTCTTGCTCATGTAAGCAGTAATCAAAGGATAAGCCACGGCAATGGACAAGGTCAACAGGCCAACGATCATGGAGAAGATGACATATTTCCTGTACTTTTTTCGCAGTATATAGGAGCCATACTCCTTGTTCCTGTTTTTGAAAACAATTTCGTCCAGCGGTTCAGAGCGCTGTTTTTCAATTGCCATATTCTAAAGTTTTAGAAGTGTAAGAAACATTATCGTAAATTATTTGGGCGCGGTCTTCAACATGTCCAATTCAACAGGCGACATATCAACGATCGCGTAGCTGGCGACGTTGCATATAGCCATTTCATCAATGATGTTGACAATGTCCTTGTACTTTGCCTTGTTATCAGCCTTGATCAGAACGATAGGGCCGTGTTTGTCCTCCTTTTTCATTTTCTTGATTTCGTTATCCGCGGTGGTATCCGCAACGACGATCAGGCCTTTTAATCGTTTTTCGCGGTATTCAGCAATTTTTGTAAAAAGGTCACGATTTCGGATGAGCAATACTTTACGGATTCCGTCTTTGCTGAAGTTTGTTTTAATCAGTTGGGGCAGCGGCAGTTTTTTAGCATCGGCCATGCCTTGGTAATAAAACACTTCATTTTTTTCGGTCAGCAAAATATTCAGGGTTCTTTCGGCAGAGATCTTGGGAGCATTTTTAGGGTCTTCCGACTTATCCTTTTCGGGCATGGTGATGACCATGACCTTGGGTTTGCTAAAAGCGGTCGTGAGCATGAAGAAGGTAATCAGCAGACACATCAGGTCAACCATAGGGGTCATATCGATCCGGGTGCTTTGTTTCTTCGCCCGTCGTTTGCCCCCTTTTTTCCCTTTTTCCTCAACTATAAGTTCAGCCATTTTGGTTATTTTTTATAATGGAATTTCTAAATCATTTCGGAGGCAGATCTTTCATCAGGACTTCCTCTTTTGTCAGGTTGGTAACGAGGTTGAATTTATTGACCTTGTTTTCCTGCAGCAGGTCCATTACCTTTTTAACCACGACATAAGGTGTTTCGGCGTCGCCTTTGAGCGCAACTTCTGCTCCTGGATTGGTTAAACGGGCCATCCGGATCCACCAGGCCAGTTGGTTATCCAGGGAATCAGACGGGATGCCGGTCTGGAGTTTGTCGCGTTCTTTCGAATCCTTTGCGTTGAGCCATGCTTTAATATTTTTCATGGGTAATCCAAAGGCAGAAAAGCTTCCGAATTTATTGATTTCCTGAGGTGTAAAGGTAATCTTGTACTGTTCAGCCATTTTCTTTAACAATTCAGAACGGAAATGGGTTGTGGTATCTTTTCCGTTGTCGATGTTGAAGAAAACAAGACTATCTTTTGTTATGAGGATGGTCATGATATCGTTGTCGGGTGCCTGTTTTTCCGAAACCGAATTAGGGGTTTCAATGGGGGCCACCTCTGCCGGACGGAAGGAGGTGGTGAGCAACAGGAAGATCAGGAGCACCGAAAACAGGTCCACCATGGGGGTCATATCGATGTGCGGGGTTCTTACCGGTTGTTTTATTTTTGGCATAGTGTTCGGTTTTTAGGTGATAAATACATTTTTGATGTACTTAGTTTGCTGGAACGCCAAAAACATTACTTGGTAGAAGCTGCAAATGACTGTACAAGGCTGAAGCCTGCTTCATCAATTTTATAGGTGAAACTGTCAATCTGGGTTGAGAAAGTATTGTACAACACAATGGCCAGGAGTGATCCGGAGATACCGAAAGCGGTATTGATAAGGGCTTCGGAGATACCTTGTGAAAGGGCCAATGCGTCGGGGGAACCAGCCTGTGCCAAAGCACCGAAGGCGCGGATCATCCCGAGAACCGTACCCAACAACCCGATCAGCACGGAGATGGATGCGATGGTTGAAAGGATAACGAGGTTTCTTGAAAGCATTGGAAGTTCAAGGGCCGTAGCCTCTTCAAATTCTTTTTGCAAAGCAAGGATCTTCTGATCTTTTTCCAGTTTGTTATCCGATTGCAGGTTACGATAACGTAAAAGACCTGCTTTCATGACGTTAGCCAGAGAACCACGCTGTTTGTCACAAGCCACGATAGCGTCTTCAATTTTATCACCGTCAAGCAAGGTCTGGAGATGCTTCACGAATACATTGATGCGGCCTTTTCCGTTAGCCCTCCGCAAGGTGATGAAACGCTCGACAGAAAAGGTAATGAGGATCAGCAATGTACCGATCAGCAGGGGAACGATAAAACCACCCTTATAAACCATCGCGAGGTAGTTGCCGGGGAGGCCATGTCCTTCGGGATTCCCGCCTTCGAAGTTGATGGGATTTCCCATGACATATTTATAGATCACCCATGCAATGATAAATGAGATAACCATTGCGAGCAGCGTGAATGTTGATCTTAAGGCATCACCCAAAGATCCGCCTTGTTTGTTTGTCTTACTCATTTGTGTAATGTTTTAGATTTGAATTGATTAAATATTGATTTTCTTTGGTCAGGTCGACAAAGGTAAAAATTTTCTGGTTGATTTCAAATACCCTTTTATTTAATCTTTTGTTTTAGCAGTTCGATGACGGGTTTAACGATGGTTGCTTTTTCGTCGGTGGGGTTGATCACCGTCATAAGGGTATAATAATCCAGTGCTTTCTGAGCTGCCTCCTTATTTTTTTGGTCCATCGAAAACTGGCTGTAATAGTAAAAAGCTAAGTAATCGTAAGCTTCGAACCGGTCTTTCATGTATTTTGCGGTATCGCTTTGGGTTTTTTCGAGGATGGCGGAGTAAACGGGTACGGCATAGCCGGTGGTATTGAATCCTTTATCGGTTTTTATGTCAAGGTTGGATTTGGTACGGGCCCTCCAGGCGAATCCGGGGATATAGTCGGGTTGTAAAACGTTGAAAATGGAAAGGTTGGTGTCGGCTTTCACAAAATCCTGTAAGCTGTAATATACTTTTCCAAGGTTATAATAATCCATTCCCGTGGTTTTATGGAGGGCGATTTTTTTCTCATAAAGTTCTTTTGCGTTGTCGAATTTTTTGATTTTGGTCCAGCAGAGCGCTGCTTCTGAAATGATCTCTGCTTTGGTAGTATCCAGTTCGTAAGCCTTAATGAGTTGTTCGGGGGCCAGTGAATCGAGCTTCATTTTGGCCAGGATCCTTCCGTAATAGGCATAATCGAGAGAACGAACCTTCTGAGGGTTGGCGTTTTTAAGGAATTCTTTGATATACTCCAATGCCGTGGCATATTGCTGGGTTTCAAAATAGGAATAGGCAAGGGCGCGGTTGACGTCGTTGTCGTTCTGGTCGAATTTCAGAATTTCATTGAGTTGAACGATGGCTTCATTGTAATCGTTCAGTTCAATCAGGGTGTTGACAAATTGTTTTCTAGCCGAAACGTTTCTTGAAAGTTCCAGAAATTTGTAGAAATTTTGTTTGGCCTCTTCCTGCCTTCCCGCGCGAGCTAAGAGGGTCCCGAGTTCGCGATAAGCAGGGGCAAAGGTGGAATCCATTTTAACCACTTCCTGATAGAAGTTAAGGGCCGTTGTATATTGGCGTGCGCGAAGCCACAACTGGCCTGTTTTTAATTTGGCTTCTGGTGATTTCGGATCCAGTGCCTGCGCCATGTTGTAATTCGAGATGGCCTTGGAACCGTCATTCAGCAGGTAAAAGTAGAGGTCGCCCCGGACGATATACAATTCCGGGTTTTTGCTGTCGAGTTTCTCGGCAAGGCGGAGGTAATCGAAGGCGTTGGTTGTATCCGCCACACCGGCTATCACATACGATTCAGCCATCTGGATCAGGATTTTGGCATGGCGTTCAGGAGCCATCTTAAGGGCTTTGTTGGCTTTGGAAGGAAGCAGGGTGATCGCTTTGTCAAACTGCCCCTGCGCATCGGTGACCTGTTTCCTGATCAGGGCCAGCCCGCCTAATCCCACGTAATTCATCGGGTTGGAAGGATCCATTTTGATTCCCAGTTCATAGATGGCTTTGGCTGAATCAGCTTTCTCCTCAAAGGAGACATTGAGCGTGTCGGAAAAATACTTCTCCAGGCAGTTCCTGCCGTAATAATAATAAAGGTCACCGTTCGACGGGTTTTGAGTAATGAGCTGCCTGAACATAGTTGCTGCAGGGCCAAACTGTTCGCTCTTGGTCAATTTGATCGCGGTGGTCAGATCCTGCGAAAGAGCGTCCGGAAGAAAGGGGAAGAACAGCAGCAAGATCATTAACAAACCTACCTTTTTAGTTAATCGTGACATAGAATTATCTCCTCTGAATTAATGTTTAATTTCAACAATACGAACCGGCATGGCAGCGGGGACTAAACCCGAATGTAAAACGATCAGTTGGCCTTTTTCACCGGCAACAAACGCGGCAAAACCGTGAGCAAGACCTGTATAGGGTTGACGGTTGATACAATAAAGTTCTCTGGTAAAAGGATAGGAATCTTCAGCGATGTAGGCCTGGTAAGGTTTATAAAATTTTGTACCCGGATCGTTGTCGCCTTCCAGCGCGATGCCGACTACTTTTACCCGTTTTAAAAATTTGTTTGACACGGAGTCCTGATTATCACTGATCCAGTTCACACTTACAATCCCTATGCCATTTTTATTGTTCTCAATATAGCTGATGACCTCTTCGTTGCTCTTCACCGCCGAACAGGTCGAAGGGAAAGTGTCCAGTGCGAACCGTTCTTTAAAGTAACGGGGATTTCCTGATTTGAAATGGTCAAAAACCACGGAGAGTTTTCCCAGTTTTGAATGGGGATTGATATCGTTCCAACGCGTAATTTTGCCGGTGAAAATATCTTTGACCGTCTGGAAGAAGAGGGAGGTATCAGGGTTTTCCTTGTTTACTACCAGGGCGATGGCGTCACGTGCAATGAGGGTGGTCCTGGGGATGTACTGGATCGACCGGAGGTACTCCGCCTGTTTGTCGCTCAGTTTTCGGCTGACAAACATCAGAGGGATCGAGTCGTTCATGAAGTCGTTGATCACATCAGCTTCGGTTTTGAACTGCAAATCGACCCGGGCATATTTGTATAAAGCCTCAAACGTGAATTTCTCAGCTTCCAGCAGGAGTTTATAGGAAGCGTCAACACCGATCGCGATCTGCCCATTGGTGGGGGTATCCAATTGCTTTGTCTTTTGTCCTGAATTACCACAGGAAGTGAAAAGGAGCAAAGAGACGATAACCGCCGGAAGGAAGTACCTCCGCCCGTTTAAACCTCGGTTTTTCATTGCTTAGTAGCTATAAATCAACGGATTCTTAATTAGAACACAAAATTACGATTTTTATTATTTCCCGGCCTTTATTCTCAGGTAAATGTACATTAAAACCGAAAAATGTCAAGGGAAATTCTGTCAATCCTCATCATTTTCCCGTCTTTTCGTCCATATTCTGGCCAATCGGAACCCTCCGTAGAGAAAGAGGAACAGGGCGAAGATCACCCTGATCTCTTTGGAAAGATGATGAAAACGTTGACTGATAAGCAAATAGGTGCCAAGGAAAAAATAAAGCAGGACGACTGCCACGGAAAAATATGTTGACCACTTGCGCATGGTCGTTATCGTTGAACCTGCCAGTAGGGGGTATCCCACTGATTCGGCCACTGGTACCAGTAAGCCGGGTTAATAACAGCTCCGTCTTTACGGAAGAGTTTCTTTTGGTACAATTTGACGACCGGATTCATCAGCAAGTCGGTCACTCCCATCACGTAACTACCGGTGGAAGTGCCATCTTTAGCTTTCTCCGGTTCTGTCATCACCTCGTACCCGTTGGACGCCAGGACCTCTTTTAAAAATTCCATTCGTTTCGTATCGAGACCGGTTTCGATGATGGAGCAGCGTACCCCGTTGATTTCCGCTACCAGATGTGTGCCTTTTAACAATGCCATAAGTTTTTCCTCCGTTAATACAGCCCGAAACTCAGTTGATAGATCCATTCGTAAAGCGATCCGGCAAATCCCACTGCCACGATGCCTGCGACACACAGGAGCAGTCCCAGGCGCGTATAACCATCGCTTTTGAAAAAGGCGATGGGTCGGTCGCTGTTGTTCAGGAACATCGCCTTGATCACCAGGAGATAGTAGTACAATGAAATGATCGTGTTGAGCAAAGCGATGAGTACCAGGATATAATAGCCTTGTTTTGCCCCTGCAGTAAAGAGAAAAAACTTGCCGAAAAATCCGGCCAGAGGGGGGATTCCGGCCAATGAAAAGAGGGCAAGCATCATCACAAGGCTCAGCTTGGGATTGGTTCGGTACAACCCGTCATAATCGCTGATGGTCTCTTTTCCGGTACGGTTGGCAATGATACCGACCACACCGAAAGCGCCCAGGTTAGAGAATATATAGACCAATACAAAGTAAACAACCGTGGCCATCCCTGTCTGGCTTTGCCCGATAATACCCAGCAGGATAAACCCGGCCTGGGCAATGGAGGAAAAAGCCAGGAAGCGTTTGAGGTTCTGCTGGCGCATCGCGAAAAGATTTCCCACCGTAATGGTCAGGATGATGATGATGTACAGCACTTCACTCCACAAAACGGCAATCTTTGCAAAAACAGTGTAAAGGATGATGGTGAAAATAAAGACAGCAGCTCCTTTGGAGATGACTGAAAGATAGGAAGCGACGTTCACCGGGGCTCCTTCATACACATCAGCGGTCCATAAATGGAAGGGGACCAGCGAAATTTTAAAGGCCATCCCTGAGAAAAAGAAGATGAAAGCCAATATCTGTAAGGGGGTTCCGGTGATCTGTGCGGCTACTTCGGTAAAATACATGGTGCCGGTTGTACCGTAAATCATGGAAAGGCCGTACAATAAAATTCCTGAAGAGAAAGCAGAAACAAAGATCAGTTTGACCCCGGCTTCAGCCGACTTTTCCTTGAACCGTTCGTAGGCTGCCAGGGCAGCAATGGGGATGGTTGACAACTCCAGACCCAGGTAGAACATCATGAAGTTGCCCGAAGAGATCATGTAATTCATCCCGATCAGTGTCGAAAGGATCAGAAGGTAGAACTCACTGATCTTCTCCTTGTTTTGATCTTGTTTCAGCCAATCGACCGACTGGATAAAGATGATCAGTGCCCCGATGTTCAGGATGTTCTTCAGCAGGAGGGTGAGTTGGGTCGATTGATACATCCCGCCGAAAAGGGTGCCCGGTTTCCCCGGGAAAAACCCGATCACCGTGACTGCTGCCATCAGCAGGATGGCCGGAAGAATGATCTTGCGTTTCCGGTCATTGGGCAGAAAAATTTCGACAATCAGCAGGATAACCGTAATGGTCACCAGCAGTAATTCATGTCTCATGATCAGCATTGCTCAGTAATTTTATTGTGTCGGTAAATCTTGAATGTCAAGGATTAGTG
>CALMDO010000253.1 GCA_937862805.1 uncultured Bacteroidota bacterium | reverse complement strand
CAGGATCTGGGAGATGGTATAAACATGAAAACCGACTTTCTTTAAGTGGAACATGAGTAAAGCGCCTGCAATGGTACTTGCATAAAAGAGGCCGGAGATCAAGAAAAAGGAAGGTTTGACCTCCAGCATCGTTTCGATCCCCGGCCAATTGAATTTTTTGGCCAGGATCTCGGCCACTTCCGTAAAATACTCGTAAAACCCGGCTATGAACAGGCTTGAGACCATGTTCATACCGCTACCGATAAAAGTCAGGATGCAGAGAACGGTTAGCAGGTTGGTGCGTTTGGCAGTTGTTTCAGGTTGCGGTGCGGGTGTAAGTTCTTCCATGGGTGATCAGGCTCCGAAATTTGATTTATCGCCGGTGTATTCAGATTTTCCGAATCCCAGAATGGGAATGAAAATAAAACGGAAAAAGAAAAGTCCCACCGTAAAGGCAAATCCTTTTCCAAAATTCTTTGAGAGGCCGTTAAGGATGATAATGTAAAAGATGAGGTTGACCAAGGGGATCAGCATCAACAGGATGTACCACCAGGGTTTTCCGGCTATTTTTATCCCAATCAGGTAGTTGTATATCGGAATGATGGCAGCCCAACCGGGTTCTCCTGCTTTTTCAAACATGAACCAGGCGCCAACGATCTCGATGACGGTGACCGCGATCCCAAAGATGATCATCGGGATAAGGATGGCCATGATCAATGGCCAAAATGGGCAACTTTCTGCAGCAAAGTCCATAAGGTATCTGATTTTAAGATTTATGAATACGGGGATGCACGTTTGTACATCCCCGCGTGGATTCACAAAGGATTACCCGAGCGATCCTGTTACCTTTTCCACTTCCGTCAGGATCTCACACGATTTGACCAGTTGTTTCATGGTATTGTGATCGGGATAGAGGGGCCGGTCAACATCCAGGAAGGCTACATGTTTCCGGATCACCTCTTTGGCTTTGTTGACGCCCTGACCAAACAGGTATTCCCTGAAATCCAGCGCCTGGGCGGCTGCCATGAATTCGATGCCTAAAACGCCGTAGGCGTTGTCGAGGATCTGGAAATTTTTCAACGCCGTGTTCATCCCCATAGAGACAAAGTCCTCCTGATCGGCTGCGGCCGGGATTGACTGGATTGAGGCGGGAGCAGAGAGGATCCGTTGTTCAACGATCTGCATGTCGGCAGTGTACTGGCTCAGCATCAATCCGCTGAACATCCCGGCTCCTTTGGTGAGGAAAGCGGGTAACCCGACACTCAGGGCAGGATTGTTCAACCGGTTCATCCGTCGTTCGCTCATCACCGACACCATCGTGATCACGTATCCTGCCATATCCATCGGGACAGAAACAGGTGAACCCTGGAAATTGGCGCCCGAAAGCTGGAGGTTTTCCTCGGGGAAAAAGATGGGGTTGTCACCAACGCCGTTGAGTTCAATTTCAACCTGCGACCGGGCATAAGCCAGGGCATCATGGGCGGCCCCGATCACCTGCGGGGTGGAACGCATTGAGTAGGCATCCTGAACCTTGCATTTAACTTTCCCGTTTACCAGATCACCGCCGGTAACACATTTCAGGATGGCGGCGGCGCTGCGGATCGCTCCTTTAAAACCGCGGATTTCATGAAGCTTGGGACTGTACGGCCGCATGTTGGCTTTCATGGCTTCCAGTGACATGGCGGCCGCGATTTCTGCCTGTTTCAGCCAGTTATTGGCATCATACAGGAAAAGGGCGCTCATCGCGGTAAGGACATTCGACCCGTTGATGGTGGCCAGTCCGTCGCGGGCTTTGAGCCCGGGTACCGGAATACCGGCAGCATCCAGGGCTTCTTTACCGGTGAGGAGTTTCCCCTTGTACCAGGCATGCCCTTCACCCATCATCAGCAAGGCGATCTGTGACATCGGAGCCAGGTCACCGCAGGCACCGACAGAACCCTGGCGGCAAACGTACGGTGTAACTTCTTTGTTCAGCATATCGACCAGAGTCTGGGTGATCTCCAGCCGCGAACCCGAATTGCCATGGGCGTGCACATTGATACGCCCCAGCATGGCGCCTCTGACCCAGTCGATGGGCATGGGCTCACCAATTCCTGCAGCATGGTTGTAAATCAGGTATTTCTGGAAATCTTTCACCTGGTCGTCGTTTAGAACGACTTCAGAAAACTCGCCGATCCCGGTATTGACCCCGTACATGATCTCATGGGCTTCAATTTTCTTTTCCAGCATGGCGCGGCATTTATGGATCCTTTCGATAGCAGCGGGATCCAAGGCTACTTTTTCATTGTCACGGGCTACCTTTACCACATCTTCAATGGTCAGACCCGATCCTTTTATAATAAGCGTCATAGTGCAGTTAAAATTAGGATTTTAAAATATGGATTGAGGATTTCCAATTGCCTTCCTCAAACCAAAGAATTGTTCAGAATGGGTTACGGAAGAAGGACCCTCCGGTGGGCTCTGCGCCGATGATCCAGCTACGGGCACACAAAATGGCGGCAGCCCAGGTTTTTTTCACTGTTTTTTTCATGGCCGGAGGTGATCGGTCAACAGGTCAGGGGAAAGGTTGATCTGCTCGCCGGTCTTCATTTTTTTCAAAGATACAAAACCTGATCGGATTTCGTCTTCACCTGCAAGGATCACGTAAGGAATATTTTTACGATGGGCGTATTCCATCTGTTTTTTCAGCTTCGCAGGGTCCGGGTAAATCTCCGTGGAAATGCCTGCATCCCTGAGCCGGCTGGCCCATTGGATGCAATGACGGACCTCTTTCTCTCCAAAATTAATAAAAAGCGCCCGGGTGGCAGATGCCATCTCTTCAGGGAAAAGGTTGAGCGCCGCCATAACATCGAAGATCCTGTCGGCGCCAAAAGAAATGCCCACTCCTGAAACACCCTCCCATCCGAAAATCCCGGTCAGATCGTCGTAACGCCCCCCTCCGCAAATGCTCCCTATCTCTACGTCCCGGGAACTTACCTCCAGGATGGTTCCGGTATAATAATTCAAACCCCGTGCTAATTTGAGATCGAAAAGAAGCGGATTTTTGAGCCCGCAGGCCTTTGCCATCTCCGTCACTTCGGCCATCTCCTGCAGCCCTTTTTGCCCGGTAACAGAATCACGGAGAAATTCAGTGAGCATTACGGGGAGTTCCTCCTGACTCCCCTGCCATTGTAGCAACGCAGCTGTTTTTTCTACACTTTCGGGTGATAATCCCCGGCTGAGAAGTTCTTCGAGCACCTTTTCCAGCCCCACCTTATCCAACTTGTCCATGGCGGTAGTGAGATCGGTAAGTTGACCGGAGGCCCCCACGGCTTCGGCAATTCCGGAAAGGATTTTGCGGTTATTGACGCGGATCGACACGGAAATACCAAGGGCTAAGAAAACCTGGTCGATGATTTGTATCAGTTCCGCTTCGTTGAGCAAAGAACTGCTTCCGATCACATCCACATCGCACTGGAAGAATTCGCGGTATCTTCCTTTCTGGGGACGGTCGGCCCGCCATACCGGTTGGATCTGGTATCGTTTGAAAGGAAAGGTCAGTTCGTGCTGGTGTTGAACCACGAAACGGGCAAAGGGAACCGTCAGGTCATAACGGAGTCCCTTTTCGGTAATCAGGAGGGTCAGGGCTTTGACCGAAGCAGGAGAAAAGGCTTCCTCCCCGTCGGGAAACGCATTTTGTATCCCTTCAAGGTAATTTCCCGAGTTCAGTATTTTAAAAAGCAATTTGTCTCCCTCTTCCCCGTATTTTCCGAGGAGGGTTGACAAATTTTCCAGAGCAGGCGTTTCAATTGGCTGATAACCAAATAGTTCAAAGATTTTCCGGATGGTTGCAAATATATAATTTCTCCGGACCATCTCCGCTGGGGTGAAATCACGGGTACCTTTGGGAATGGAAGGTCGGGTCACTGGTTGTTTTTTTTACAAATATAAAAACTTTCCGAAAACACCGGAGGGAGAAAGGGATCGTGATGGGAGGCCGGCTATCTGGTATATGGTTGTGATTCAGGAATGTCGCTGGCAGATATCGGGTTTTCATCCTTGCCAAGGCAGTTTTCCACCAGTTGGCGGAGATAATCTCTTACCCCGGGATCGTTTTCACTGGGCGCCCAGTGTGCGAAGTTTTTGTCGTCGATCGGGTCATAGGGGCCGTCTTTGAATTCGTACACCACGCTTCCAGGTTCAAGTGCTATCAACGAATGGAAGGTTCGGGGGGCTATTTCGGCCCCGTATTTACCTTTAAAAGGATCGAGAACGATGGATTCCAGGATGTTACCGTCGGGATGGAATTCGACCACGAGAATCCTTCCCCGGAGGGCGAAAAAGATCTCCCGTTTGTCCGGACTTTCGTGTTTATGGGGTTGGATATAGGTACCCGGTTCCATTGCATTCAGCAACCGTTGAAGGGTATCTGCAGGCTCTTTGTGAAAGTTGAGGTTCATCCTGAGGCGTGCAGATGTCTTCGCACGATCCGATAACGCGTCGAGCATTGTATTTTCAATCCGGATCATCTGGAGGAGTTTTCTTGATACTTCAGGCTTTCAGTTTCTTGTATTTGATCCGGTGGGGGGTGTTATCGCCCAGCCGTTTTTTCTTGTTCTCTTCATAATCAGAATAGGATCCTTCGAAGAAAAAGACCTGTGAATCGCCCTCGAAGGCCAGGATATGGGTGGCAACGCGGTCGAGAAACCACCGGTCGTGCGAGATGATCACCGCGCAGCCGGCAAAATATTCAAGGCCCTCCTCCAATGCCCGCAGGGTATTGACATCAATGTCATTGGTTGGTTCGTCAAGGAGCAGTACGTTGGCTTCCTCTTTGAGGGTAAGCGCCAGGTGAAGCCGGTTCCTTTCGCCACCTGAGAGCACGCCGCATTTTTTCTCCTGGTCGGCTCCGCTGAAATTAAAACGGGCTACGTAGGCCCGTGAATTCATGGTCCGGCCACCGATCTGCATGTTTTCAGCGCCGCCTGAAATCACCTGGAAAACAGTTTTTTCGGGATCAATGGCTGCATGACTCTGGTCAACATAACCGATTTTGACGGTTTCGCCCACTGTAAAAGAACCCTGGGTTGGTTTTTCGGTACCCATGATCATCCGGAAGAGGGTGGTTTTTCCGGCACCGTTAGGGCCTATCACACCCACGATCCCGGCGGGGGGAAGGGAAAAGTTCAGTGCTTCGAAAAGGAGGTTATCACCAAAGGATTTTGCCACCCGGGTGGCTTCGATCACGCTGTTACCAAGACGCGGGCCGTTGGGAATGTATAGTTCGAGTCTTTCTTCCTTCTCTTTCACATCTTCACTCATCATCCTTTCATAGGCGTTCAGACGGGCTTTCCCTTTCGCCTGACGGGCTTTGGGCGACATGCGTACCCATTCCAATTCTCTTTGTAATGTTTTTCTGCGTTTGCTTTCGGATTTTTCCTCCATGACCAGCCGGTTCGACTTTTGTTCCAGCCAGGAGGAGTAATTACCCTGCCAGGGAATTCCTTCGCCACGGTCGAGTTCGAGGATCCATCCGGCCACATTGTCAAGGAAATACCGGTCGTGGGTGATGGCGATGACGGTCCCTTTATACTGTTGAAGGTGAACTTCCAGCCATTGTATCGATTCGGCATCGAGGTGGTTGGTCGGCTCATCCAGCAATAAAATATCCGGTTCCTGCAACAGCAGACGGCACAAGGCGACCCGGCGGCGTTCCCCTCCGGAGAGGTTTTTCACCGGTGTATCCGGCTCGGGGCACCGCAAGGCGTCCATGGCCCGCTCCAGTTTGCTGTCGAGTTCCCAGGCTTGGTGTTGGTCCAACAATTCGGTCAATTCCCCCTGCCGCTGAATTAGCCGTACCATCTCCTCATCATCCATGGGCTCCGCAAAACGGTTATTTACTGCTTCATACTCTTTCAACAGGGTCACCACTTCTCCTGCACCTTCTTCCACCACCTGGCGCACGGTTTTAGAGTCATCCAGCCGGGGATCCTGCTCCAGGTACCCCACCGAATAACCGGGAGAGAAAACGACTTGTCCCTGGAAGGATTTTTCCACTCCTGCAATGATTTTCATCAGGGAAGATTTTCCTGAACCATTCAGGCCGATGATCCCGATCTTTGCGCCATAAAAAAAGGAGAGGTAAATGTCTTTTAACACCTGTTTATGCGGTGGATAGGTCTTGGAGACCCCGACCATTGAAAAGATAATCTTACGATCGTCTGACATAATTCAGAATGGGTAAAAAGTTCGTATTAAAATACCAACAACTATTGTATTGAAACGGGTTGGATGAGCCTTTCAATTTTGGCTGTTTCGGTTTCCCAATTGAAAGCCCGATGAACGAAATTGTAGCCGTTCCTGGCTACTTCAGCTGCTTTATCAGGATGCTCCAGCAGGTCGAAGATAAGGGCTGCATAATCTTCCGCTGTTTCGGCAACCAGGATCTCTTCACCTTCTTTGGCTTTCAGGGCTTGAAAAGCCAGCTGAGAGGTGATACAGGGAATTTGCATTGCCATGGCTTCCAGGAGTTTGTTCTGAAGACCGGTACCGATTTGCATAGGGGCAATGAAGATTCTGGAAGTATCGTAGCAGACCCGCATATCGGGAACCCATCCGCTCACTTCCACCCGGGGCGAGCGAAGCGCCATTACCCGGAGGTGGGGGCTGGCTCCGGCTATCAGCAATCGGAGGGAGGGTCTTTGTGGAAGCAGCTTTGGCAAAATCTCCCTCACCAGGAATTCTGCTGCCTTGATATTGGGAGGGTAACCCATGTTGCCGGTGAAGACAAGGTCAAACTTTTTTTCTTTGGCCGAGGGTTTGAAAAAATCAGTATCCACGCCATTGGCCACCACGACAATGTTATTCTTGTCGGGATGCGGGATCAGGTCACGGTCGGGTTCCGAGATAATGATCTTGTGATCAAAGATTCCAAAAGCCAGGTTTTCATAGTGAAGCAATCGCCGGTATTCAATACGAAGAAAGGGCTTGAGATAAAAGGGTGAATTCACCAACCTGCGTTCGATGCCTTTTGAAAAAACATCCTGGTAATCCAGTGTTTTTGGGATCGGGATATCTTTGACATATTCTGCCACACGGATCAACTGGCAAAAGATATGGTCGGGCTGGTACTGATTGATGAGTGCTTTGATTTTCCGGGCACAGCCGGGGTTGTAAAAGTAGCCTACCTGTAAAGGTTTGGAGGAAAACAGGGCTTTGATCAGGTTCAGCAGGATGGTTGGTTTGGAGAGGGGTATTACATGTACGGCTTTTACATATTTTTTCAATACCCGGATTGCATCTTCATGTAAGATTCCGTCGTTCAGGGCACAGAGAATGATTTCATGCCTTTTTGAAAGTTGCTTGATCTGGTGGAAAGCTCTTAATTTATCCCCTTTTTCAGTGGGATAAGGAACCCTGGGTAAAAGGAAAAACAATCGCATGAAAGTAGCTTGGTCAGGCAAAAATAAAAAAAACTGTATTACAAGCAGATTTCCTTGTAAAAACCCGTAAGGTTTTCTATCAAAACCGCTTCATTATAACTTGTCTCAACCAGTTTTCTGGCATTTGATCCCAATTTCCTGCGTAGATCGGCATCAGATACGGCTACGGAGATCATTTCAAAAAAGTCACAGGGGAGATCGGCAAGAAGAATGTCCTGCCCCTGCCTGCAATCGATTCCCTCAGCTCCCAATGTGGTGGAGATGATGGTTTTACCCATGGCCAATCCCTCGATGATCTTGATGCGGATGCCACTTCCTGAAAAGAGGGGGACAATCATAATCGTTTTGGATGCAATGAAGCGGCGTGCATCTTCGACTTCTCCCAAGACTACCACGTTCCCGACCTCAAGGGATTGCATCCAGCCGGGCATTTCTCTGCCGGCAAGAAAGTATTTCAACTCGGGAAACTGGCGATGGACATCGGGCCAGACATGGGTCAGGAACCACCGGATCCCTTCCTGGTTGGGTATCCAGTTCATCGATCCCAGGGTGAATAAGGAGGGAAAGTCATTGTTTTCGCATTCAACAGGGTATTTCGACGGATCAATCCCAAACGGGATGGCAGTGACATTCCGGGTCAGTTGGTTGAAATAGGATGCATCGGTGGCGGTGATGGCGACAACCCCGTCGTACTGTCTGACGACCCGCTCCTCATATTTTTTCAAAGATTTCGCCAGTTGATTGATATATAGCCTTTTAAATGGATTTCTTGTCTCCTCTGCCACCCTTTTCCAAATCCGGTGCTCGATGTTGTGAGCCCGGAGGAAGATACGGGCTTTCGAACTACTTCTCACCGTTTCCAGGTACGGGCTCATGTAAAGGGTTTCCATCTGGACTACATCGAAATCGGCTGATTTAAGGACCTCCCTGACCCTTTTTGCAAAAGCACGAGAGATGAATCGCTGAACATGGTATGATCTATGGATCAACAAATTATACAGTGCCGGAACCGGTTTGACGCGGAGATCCACCGGGATCAGTTCAATACCGGTCATGGCGGTATAAGAGGAGGGAATATCTTGTTGTGAAATGTGGTATTTGAAAGAGTCAACAGCGAGTATTTTCACCGAATGGCCTGCCCTGGCCATTCCCTCTGCCAGCATGTTCATAGCCATGGGACCGCCCTCTCTGGGGGGCCATGGGGATTTATTGCATAAGAAGAGGATTTTCATAACCGTTGTTCGGGAACTCTGAATATTTTTTTGAAAAACCCCGTCCAAGCGTCGATGTCGAACAGGGAAGCGTCATTCGTTGCTTTGATCGTCAGAAAGATGCCGATGGGCATCAGGACGGCTGAGGCAGCCCAGATTCCCTGCCACGCAGGAACAACCCCTTCTGCTGCAGATTTCTCTCCCACGAAGGAGATGACCCAGTAGAATATGAAGAAAAGGGTGGAGATCACTGCCGGCATCCCCAATCCTCCTTTCCGGATAATGGCTCCCAGCGGGGCGCCGATGAAAAAGAGCAGAAAACAGGCCAGGGAAAAGGAAAATTTCTTATGAAAAACGATCCGGTGCTTGTAGATCAGTTTGCTTTTGGTAAAGAGATTATCCCGTTCAATATCAAGATTTTGTTTTGCAGATAAAGCGGAATTTTTGGCTGTTTCGAGGATGGACCCTTGAATGGAATCGGGGAAAAAAGACAACACGTCGGAGATGAAAACGACCGGTGGATGGCGGAAGGCGGTATCAGGAGGTCCCGGTTTGTCTTTATGGATGGTATCAAGCCCGTGGAAAAAAGGCAGGTTGTTCAGATAGAGCGATTGCTGGGCCATCCGGTCGGTTTTCAGTTGTTTTCCCAGGGAGTCGATCGAATGGCGGAGTTGCAGGATGTTCTGCATCTCAAAATTCTTCCGGAAGAGGTTCTCATCGGTCCTCGTCAGTTGGAAAGTTGAGAGATCGAAGGTTTTGTACTGTTCAGAGAAGCGGGTTCGCTGGAAAGGGCGGGTAACCTCATTTCCCCGGAGATCGATCCGTTCTTCATAGTTGGTGCCGTTGAAGAGTTTAAAGACCAGGAATTTTTTATCGGGAGAAAGTTCCATCTTTCCGTATTCTGCAGTGGTCATCGAGACATTTCCAAGGTGACGGGTATGGTCATAGATCATAACATCACGGATGGTGTTGCCATCGGCGTCCTTTTCTCCGATACGGATCACAAAACCTTCAATCCCGTTGTAGAACATTCCTTCTTTCAGGTTAAATGCCAGTTTTTTCTCCTTGACATCATAGAGCAGGGAGAGAAATTTAAGGTTGGCTTGGGGCAGGAGTACATTCGAAAAATAGAAGGCCAACAGGCTGATCAACAGGGAAACAATGATCAGCGGGCGCATGATGCGGCTCAGGCTGATCCCGGCTGCCTTCATGGTCACCAACTCGTAGTGTTCGCCCAGGTTGCCGAAAGTCATCAAAGATGAGAGCAGGATCGATAAAGGAAGGGCCAACGGGATAAAAGTAAGGGAGGCATAAAAGAGCAATTGAGCGATGATGTACCATTCCAGACCTTTTCCTACCAGGTCATCGATGTATTTCCAGACAAACTGCATGAGGAGGATGAAGAGGGCAATGAAAAAGGTCATTACCAGAGGCCCCAGGTAGGTTTTGAAAAGGAAAAGGTCGAGTTTTTTCATGGTTCCGCTTCCCGATGCAAAGATAGGGAATAACCTTCACCGAAAAAGTCTAAATTTGCCGGTAAATCGTCAGCCAATGAAATTGATTGAGGTAAGCAATCGTCATCAAAGGAAAGCGTTTCTGGATTTTGTGGATGTTGTATACCGCGATGATCCCCATTATGTACGCCCCCTTGACCGGGAGGTGGAAGCGATTTTTGATCCGGCAAAGAACAGTTTTTTCACTCATGGAGAAGCCTGCCGGTGGTTGCTAATCAACGACGAGAGCCGGGTTATCGGGAGGGTGGCGGCATTCATCAACAGGCGCAAAGCCTTCACCTACCAGCAACCCACCGGCGGAATGGGTTTTTTCGAATGCATCCACGATCGCGAAGCAGCTTTCATGCTTTTTGACCAATGCCGCATCTGGCTTTCCAAAAAGGGGATGCTTGCCATGGACGGACCGATCAACTTCGGGGAGAACGATATCAATTGGGGTTTGCTGGTCGATGGCTTCATTCATCCGGGATTCGGGATGAATTACAACCCGCCATGGTACCGCGATTTCTTCGAATCCTATGGTTTTCAATTCTATTTTGAGCAGGTTTCCAACCATTTGGATCTCACTAAAAAATTCCCTGAACGCTTCTGGAAGATCGCGGAATGGGTGATGAAAAAGCCCGAAATCACTTTTCGCCATTTCACTTTTAAACACAAGGATCAATGCATTCATGACATGAAGGAGGTGTACGACGATGCCTGGAAGTTTCATGAAAATTTCACCCCCATGGATGAATCGACGCTCCTCAGATCCCTTGAAAAATCGCGGTCTTTCATGGATCCTGAAATGATCTGGTTTGCTTATTACAACGGGGAACCGGCTGCTTTTTTAATCCAGTTCCCGGATGTCAACCAACTGATCAAACCCTTACATGGGAAACTTCATCTTTGGAATCAGTTAAAATTCATTTATTTACGGAACAAAAAGCGGATGACACGTTCACGGATCGTCATCATGGGGGTAAAACCAAAATTCCAAAGGTACGGACTGGAGTCGGGTATTTTCTGGCACCTCAACGAAAAAATGAAAAAGAGACCCTGGTATAAAGAGATAGAACTCTCCTGGGTAGGCGATTTCAATCCCAAGATGCGGGCGCTCCATGAATCGGTAGGCGCTACCTTTGCCAAGCGTCATATCACTTACAGGAAACTTTTTTCTGACGAGATGGCTTTTCAACGGTCCACCGTGATCCCGGTTGATACCAAAGAAAAAGCCCTCCGTGACGAAAGACCATCTGCCAAATAATTCTCACTTATTTGGCCCGGTATTAAAACTTTTAGTATCTTTGCAAAATATGGTGTAAATAACTGAGACATCCCTTATGCTCATTTCTATTATTCACTTAATAATTACTCCTTAAATCTTTAACGAATGAACAGATTTTTACTTTGCGCTGCCTTGGTAACAGCGGCAGTGACCGGATTTGCGCAGCAAAAACCTGCTGTCCTTTCCAACGAACTCCGCACCAGATCGGTGCCGGCCCCTGT
>CALMDO010000252.1 GCA_937862805.1 uncultured Bacteroidota bacterium | reverse complement strand
GTTTTCAGAATTCACGATAATTTGCCATAATTCTGATAATTCACCTATTTACATGTGATGAAAAGATTCCGGTGGTTTCCCGAAATTTTGTACCTTTGCAAACTCTTGGATCCCAATCAAAATGGAGCTATTTCGAAAATATCATATCGTTTCCGTCGCCCTCATTCTCTTTGCATTTCTTACTTTTTCGCGTTATTCTAATCAGGTATTAACCAAAGTTGAACAAGAGAAAAACAACAGTGACATAAAGTTCTCCTCTATTAATACCGCTGCCTCTGACTATCTTTTACCAGGCTTCGAACGGTTCCAAAATATTCATGTTTTACCACTGCTTAAGTGTTATTCTGAAAGCCATACCTATTCTGAAATACCTAAAACATTATTAGCTTCAGAAAGAATCGATCATACTCCTCTCGTTTCTGATCTCTCCAATTCAAAACCACTTGAACAGATTTGCAAATTCCAAATCTGATTTCATTCCCGTTTCCCTTAATTCTACTCCCTAATTCAAGTATTAATCGATGGTTGTCCCTTTGGATTCAACCATTGGAACTGTATAATTTTTAAAAACAAAAACAATGGGAACAAATGATAATTCAGAAAATAAAGGAACTTTCGGTCGTTTCATGTTATTATTCGTTGGTTTTATAGTCGCTTTGGCTACCATTTCATATTTTGCTGCTTCTTTCATGAAATAACCAATCATTCTAAATATGAACGAGGGTGCGCAGTAGCTTTGGGCACCCTCGTTTGTTTATAATTACTTGTACTTTAATTACCTTTGTGTTACAGTATTTTTCAATTGGTAATAAAATAGGGAGAAAACGCTATGGAAATCGATAAAACACTTTTGTTCTTAAAAAAAATTGAACTCTTCAGGAACCTGAATGATGAAGAATTTAATGAACTGGCTCACAGTGTCAGGGAAAAACAATACGATACAGGAGAACTTGTCTTTCGTGAAAATGGCCCCCGCGAAGATATCTTCATCATCAATGAAGGGGAGATCGAACTCTTCAAGAGCAATCCTTTCGGTTCCGAACTCAGGTTGACCGTGTTTGGCAAGGGCGACTTTTTAGGGGAGGGTTCATGGGCTCATGATTCTCCCCATTCAACATCTGCACGGGCCCTTCAGCCATCAAGGCTTCTCTCCGTCAACAGCGCTTTTTTTAATAAAAATGCCGACACAACCCTGAAGATATTCTCAAATATCACCAGGATCATGTCAAGAAGAATGCGCAACATCAATTCCCGGATGATCAATCCGGCTGCGCAATATGAATCGGGGAAGACACGCAGGGAACATGACCTCCTTGGTGACCGTGAAGTTCCGTTTGAAGTTTACTACGGCATACAGACCCTGAGGGCTTTGGAAAATTTCAATATCTCCGGCATGTCACTGAGCCTTTTCCCGGCGCTCATTGAAGCGTTGGCCATGGTGAAGGAAGCTGCTGCAGAAGCAAATTTCGAGCTTGGATTGTTGGATCCTGAGATCAGGGATGCCATCGTGGCTGCATGCCGTGAACTTAAAAACGGAAAGTATCACAATCATTTTGTGGTAGATATGATCCAGGGAGGAGCCGGAACTTCGACCAACATGAATGCCAATGAAGTTATCGCAAATCGTGCGCTTGAAATCATGGGCCATGAAAAAGGCGAATACCAGCATTGTCATCCGAACAACCATGTCAACCTGTCCCAATCGACCAACGACGCCTATCCTACTGCCATTCAGATTGCATTGATCAACTCCAATAAAAAACTTATAGTGGTCCTTCAAACACTGATCGATTCTTTCAGAGAAAAGGCCAAAGCGTTTTCCGGAATCATCAAGATGGGAAGAACCCAGCTACAGGATGCCGTGCCGATGACCCTGGGCCAGGAATTCGGGGCTTATGCCGCCACATTATCGGAGGAAGTTGAAAGGTTAACTCAGAATGCTGAATTATTTCTTGAAGTGAACATGGGCGCCACGGCCATTGGAACCGGGATCAATTCCGAACCCGGATACTCCGAAATGGTGGTTAAACATTTAAGAAGAATCACGGGTCTTGATCTCGTTCTTGCATCCAACCTGGTTGAGGCCACGCAGGATACCGGGGCATACGTGATGTATTCCTCTGCGGTGAAGCGGCTGGCAGTAAAACTGTCGAAGATCTGCAATGACCTGCGACTGCTTTCATCGGGCCCGCGGACAGGACTGCATGAGATCAACCTGCCTCCGATGCAGCCGGGATCCTCCATCATGCCGGGAAAGGTCAATCCCGTTATTCCTGAAGTAATGAACCAGATCGCTTTCAAGGTGATCGGAAATGATCTGACGGTCACGATGGCTGCTGAAGCAGGCCAACTCGAACTGAATGTGTTTGAGCCGGTGATTGTCCAAAGTATTTTTGAATCGGTCGAAATGCTTAAAAACGGAATGTACACCTTGAAATACCGGTGTATCGACGGGATCACCGCAAACGAAGAGCATTGCCGGAATATGGTTCACAACAGCATAGGGCTGGTCACCGCGCTGAATCCTTTCATCGGCTACGAAAGCTCAAATCAGCTTGCCAAAGAAGCGCTTGAAGGGAACAGAAGCGTGTACGAACTGGTTCTTGAAAAAGGACTTTTAACCAAAGCAGAGCTTGATCAGATCCTGCTTCCCGAGAATATGATCAAACCCGGAAAGATGAAGCTCTGATAAAAGCCCCGTAAATCATTGATCTACGGGGCTTTTAATTTTGATTTTTGGTGCCCGGAACAGGGCTCGAACCTGTTTCAAACACCTCATATCAATCAGAATCACAAACCGCACTGTTTATAGGCTTTCCGAAACAACCAACATTCTGTGGTGTATAAATAAATTCTATTTAAAAACACTTTTACCGTCACCTGTACCGTCTCTGTGTGTTGTCTAAAATTTACCCCCCTGGCAACCGTGATATTTGTTTTTAAGAATCCAAAACGAAGAAAGAGAAATCGACGATAAAGATAAAAAACCGGTAGCGGAAACACTCATCTTTCTGGTTAGTACGAAAAATTCATCACAAATGTATGGTCACCGTACCACTCTCGCCGTATGTACTTGATTTCATAAAATATGAAAAAAAATTCATTAAATCTAATTAAGCATTGCTGCTAATTTGTCATTACTTAGTAACTTGCCGTAAAATTAACACAGCATGGTTAAATTCACGGCCAACCGTATTCAGGTCCTTGAAACCTTGAAATGCCTAAAGACTGCACTTAACAAAAATCGCACAAAGACCGTCATAACCAATTGTGAATTAACTGTTACCTCCAATAAAGCCACTTTTGCCATTCCCGGAGCCATCTTCTCCTTACCCTGCACCTCAACTGGCGCCGTAAAGGTTATCTTTCCCTTTATTCCTTTTTTGAAAATTATGAACCTGGAAAGCAGAGACCAGATTGAAATGACATTTACACCATCAACGGCTGCACTTGGAAACTTTACCTTTCGTGCCGAAACCTGTTTTTTCCCGGATGACCGTATTTTGCGCACCATCCAACTTCCAATGAATTTCACCTTGATTGACCTGATGAGGTTGAATGACGGTACCTATACTGAGGAGGAATTAGTATTTAACGGCATACCACAAAAGATAAAAGAAGCCGAATCGGGTCTTGATAAAACCATCACAGCATGTTACCATAAACTGAAAGGTTACGGGATACAACTCCATGAAGTCAAAGAATTTGTGATTTCAAAAATCTACCATTA